>NZ_JBZQEK010000059.1:0-32308 GCF_058719085.1 Candidatus Benthicola sp. | reverse complement strand
CCATAGACCCGGTTGCCCGGCGTGGCGGTCACCCTCTCGCCGACCTCCTTCTGCACGAGAAGCACGAGCCGCCGCGGAAACGGGTCCAACTCGAGCAGCCGGAAGAGAAGAGGGGACGTGATGCCGTAGGGCACATTCGACACCACGAGTGCCGGTCGGTGCGGATCGAGGAGACCCTGCAGGTCCACCTCGAGCGCATCGCCATGCACGACGGTGACGGACGCGCGATCCGCATGGCGATCGGCCAGTTGTCCCGCCAGCCCGTCGTCCTTCTCGACCAGCACGAGGTGCCGCACCTCCCCGACGATCAGATCGGACAGCTCTCCGTGGCCGGGCCCGATCTCCAGCACTTCATCGTCGGGACGCATGTGGAGCTCGCCGACGATCTTCCGCCGCAGGTTCGGATCGACGAGGAAGTTCTGGCTGAGGGAACGCTTCGCCCGAGCGCGGATCACTTCACTACCAGCGCCGTGCGGTCGTCGGCCGCGATGCCGCCCGGCGCGGCCGCCAGCTCGAACACACGATCGAGGACCTCTCGCGAGCTGGCCTCGGACCGGTCCATCGCCATGCGGGTGAGTCGCTCGTCGGACCACAGCCGGTCACTGTCCAGGCACTCGCTGATGCCGTCCGTGAACATGAGGAGCAGGTCGCGTCCCGGATTCCACTCCACCTCGCGCTGCGCGTAGGTATCGAATTCCGCGATACCGAGCGGAGGGTTGAGCGCGTCCAACCGCTGCACGCCCGACGGGCTGATCCGGAACGCGTGCGGGTGACCGGCATTCGCGTACCGCAGGACCCCCTGCTCCGGGTCGAGGACGGCGTAGCAGAGGGTCATGTACATCTCGGTGGACTCGAGCTTGCGCACGAGCTCGTGGTGGATCCCGCGCAATACTTCGGCCGGCTCCTCCCGGTCCCGTACGGTGAGCGAGGCGGCGCTCATGGTCAGGGCCATGATCAGGCCGGCCGAATAGCCATGCGAGCTGACGTCTCCGAGCATGACCCCGAGTCGCTCGCCCGGAAGTCGGAACAGGTGGTAGAAGTCACCGCCAACGGACTCTGCCGGCTCGCAACGGGCCGCCACATCGGCGATCCCCACGAAGTCCTCGAGCTCCGGCAGGAGCTTCATCTGGAGGTGATGAGCCAGCTCCAGCTCCACGAGCATGCGCTCCTGAACCAGGCTGTCCCGGGCGAGCCGGTCGTTCTCGATCGCCGCCGCGAGATGGGCCCCTACGGTCGCCGTGAGGTTGACCTCGGACTGCGAGAAGGTCTCGCGGCCCTCGGCGCCCCGGACCAGCAGGACGCCGACGGCGAGGGAGTCCCCATGCAGGGCCGAGTGCCTGAGCGGAACCGCGAGGAGCGTTCGATCCGCCTCCGAGCGTGCATGACCGCGTCGCGGCCGGACCTGAGCCATCTGTCGGCTCAACGCCCGGTCGATCCACTCGGCCTCGTCGGCCGGTGGGTCCTCCCCGGCCTCCCCTGCCAGCGGACCGCCCGCTGCGAGAAGTCGCGATCTCCCCTCACCGTTCGGCACCCGGATGACCGCACGATCGGCCCGAATGACGGCGGCGAGTCGCTCCAGCAGGCGAGCCGCCGCCCTCTCGAGGTGAATGACCGATCCGAGGATCTCGCCCACGGAGGTGAGGAGATCGATTTCTTCGTACCGATCGGCCAGCTCCACGGAGAAGAAGCGGGCCTCGGTCTCGGAAGCGACCAGTCGACTGGCCGACTCCCGAAGCAGCGCCAGCCACCGCCCGTGGTCATCCTCGGCGACTGGCGGGACCGCGAGGCGGATCCGGACGGAAGGCATGACCAGCCACGACGACTCGGTGTACTCGCCTCCTCCGGGGATATCGAGTGAGTCGTGTGCCGTCACCTCGGACCCACCCCGCTCCACGATGATCCGGAAGCGGTGTCCGGTGATGCGATGAAAGGCGGTGAGGTATTCCTCGAGACGCTCGCTGCGCACGGGCCGAAGGGGCTGCGCGGCCGGCTCTTCGGACTCGTGCCCGCGCTCCGGGGTCGGCCGGGCGTCCGTCATGGGCCTGCGATCCACGGTCTCACTCCCGGAGGGTGAGCGTGATCGAGTTGCCGCGCTCGTTGAAGCGGACTTCGTCGGCGAGTGACTTCAGCAGGAACAGCCCCCGTCCATGGCTGCGCTCCCGGTTCTCGGGCCGCGTCGGGTCGAGCACCGCTCCCGGATCGAAGCCCGGCCCCTCGTCCGTGACCGTGACCTCTGCGGATCCGGGCCGCAGATCGACCGCCACGCTCACCTTCTTCTCCGGGTCCTCCCGGTTTCCGTACAGGATGGCGTTGGACAGCGCTTCGCCCACGGCGACCCGCAGGTTGAGAGTCGCCCGGGAACCGGAGAAGGCCAGCCGCTGACACGCCTCCACGACTTCGGATACGACTTCCCTCACGAACCGGACACTCGAAGGAAACTCGAGGTGCAGGTGGCCCGTCAGCCCGCCAGGGCGTCGCGCTTCCGTGCCCCCCTCGCCGGCGAGGTGCTTGCGCCACTTGAGGCCCAGCTCATCCGCATTGATCGGATGGAAGAGGTAGTCGCTGCACCCGGCCGCCAGAGCCGGGATCAGGCCCTCGACCGACTCGTTGTCGACGACGGCGATCAGCTCCGTCCGACGACCGAAGGTCAGACGGGCTTCTCGCACGGGCTGGGTCTCGTCCGCGAGATCCATGAAGGCCACGCCGGGCGGATCTTCCGGCCAGTCCGCCCGACCGGTGGCTACGCGGCACTCCGCGCCGAGCGGTCGGAGCCCCAGGGCCAGGCTGTCCGCCACCTCCTTGCGTCGCGAGCAGATGAGAGCAGCGCCCGAAGCAGGTCTCACGACTCAGAACTCGCCGAGAGCCCGGGCCCGCGTGTCAGCGATCTGAAACAGCGTATCCAGCTTCGTGAGCTCGAAGAGGGTACGAAGATCTTCGTTGAGACCGGCGAGTCGAAGGGCGCCCCCGGACTCCCGGATCTTCTTCGACAGGCTGACCAGCACGCCGAGACCGCTCGAATCGATGTAGCTGGATCGCGAGAAATCGATCAGGAACCGGCGATCCCCGGCTTCCAGCCTGCCGAGCACCGTGTCCTTGAGCTCCTGCCGGTTTCCGACGATCAGCTCGCCACCCACTTCCACGACGGTGATTCCGTTCATCTCGGAGATTGAAAACATTGCGACCCTCTGAAGCTGGAGTCCGTGTGATTCACGCCGCCGTGCGCGCCGCTCCCGCCATCAGCGCCGTCACGTAGGCCATGTGTACGATGTCCTCCGTGGACGCTCCGCGCGAGAGGTCGTTCAGAGGCCCCGACAAACCCTGCAGCACCGGGCCGAGCGCATGCCAGCCCCCGAGGCGCTGCACGAGCTTGTAGCCGATGTTGCCCGCATCGAGACTGGGAAACACGAGCACGTTGGCGCTCCCCGCGAGTGGTGACCGCGGCGCCTTGCGCATCGCCACGTCCGGCACCAGGGCCGCGTCTGCCTGCAGCTCGCCGTCGCAGACCACCGCCGGCTCGCGGTCACGGAATCGGCGCAGCGCCTCCCGCACGGTCCGCACCGAGTCTCCGTCCGCCGAGCCCAGGGTCGAGAAGGACAGGAACGCCACGCGTGGCTCGTCGCCCACGATGAGCCGTCGGGCATGACACGCCGCCTGGGCGATCTCCGCGAGCTGGTCGGGTGTCGGCGCGGGCACGACCGCCGCATCCGTGAAGGTGAGCACATCGTTCGCGCTGCCTTCGGGCCTGACCATGTAGAAGGAGCTCGAGACCGTCGCCATGCCCCGGGCCGTGCCGAGAATCTTCAGGCCCGCCCTCAGCACATCGGCCGTGGAGCTGCGTGCCCCGGCGACCACTCCGTCCAACCGGCCCTTCCGGAGCTGAGCCACGGCATAGCGAAGCGTGTCGACCGGACCGCCAGAGCCGATCTCCGGAAGCAGGTCCGCCACTTCCCCTCTCCGACCGGGAGCGTAGGGGTCGAGAATCTCGATCCCGGTGCCGGACAGAGGCCCCTCGAGAGCCGCGACGGACTCCACGATCACCGGACGAACCGCCTCTTCCGCCGCGAGCCTTCGGATCGCATCCCGTGTCCTCGGCTCCGTGGCTTCCGGAAAGCCGATCCGGAGGCCCGCGCCCGCGGCGCGCTCCCTGAGATCCTCGAGAAAGGTCACCGTCCGGCCACGGCGGGTCCATACACCCGGGTCAGCTCCCGGAGCACAGAGGGTGGAACGAAGCTCGAGACATCCCCACCCAGCCGGGCCACCTCGCGCACCAGCGAGGAGCTCAGGAACGTGTACTGGTTGGCCGGTGCCATGAAGATGACCTCGATTTCCGGCGACAGGGATCGATTCATCAACGCCATCTGAAACTCGTACTCGAAGTCGCTCACGGCCCTGAGCCCCCGGACGATCAACCGCGCTCCCCGATCGCGAGCGAAGTCGACCAGGAGTCCCTTGAACGAGACGACCTCGACCCGCGGCTCATCCGAGTAGACCTCCCGCGTGAGCTCCACCCGGCGCTCCAGGGGGCAGACGGGCGACTTGTCGTGCGTGGCGGTCTCCGCGATCGCGATCACGACGCGGTCCACCAGACGCAGGCTGCGCCGGACGATGTCATCGTGACCCAGCGTCAGCGGGTCGAAAGACCCGGGGTAGATCGCGACTCGTTCGTCAACCATGGGCGGCTCCTTCCGTCGGATCGACAAAGATCGAAAGCACCGTATCCCCGTACTGTCGTTCCCAGTCCGGCACGATCGAAAAACGTACTCCCTCGCGGTGCTCCACGCACAGCAGGCTCGCGAACGGTCTCGTGGCGAAGATCGATACGAGCTCGGCTGCGTGCTCAGATGCGTACGGCGGATCCGCAAGGACCAGGTCCCACCGCCGCTCGCCTCCCGTCGGCTGCCCGCGGACGAATGAGAGCGCCTCCCGTGTCCAGATCTCCGCCCGCTTCTGGACGCCCAGCGCAGCGAGATTCCGTCGAAGGATGTCGCACACGCGGCGGTTCGATTCCACGAAGGTCACGGTCGCGGCGCCCCTCGAAAGAGCCTCCAGACCGAGGGCGCCCGAGCCCGCGTACAGGTCGAGGATGCGGGCGCCCGGGAGCCGTTCGGCGATCGTGCTGAACCACGCTTCGCGCACCGCCTCCCGCGTCGGACGGGTACCACGCCCGGAGGGGGCCCGTATGCGGCGTCCACCGAACTCGCCGGAGATGATGCGCAGGCTCACGTCCTCGACGGCCGGAAGTCCAGCAGCCTCGCCTGGACCTCTCGCCTCCCCCGCCAGCGATTCTCGGCGATCTCGAGCGCCACGTCGGCCGGGCCCGCGTCCCGTGCCTCCTGCAGGCGCTTGCCGAGCCCGAAGCCGATCGCCGGAACGCGGTGCCCATTCCGCTCCAACTGAAGTCTCAAGTGGTTGCCGTCGTTCCCCACGCGCGTCGGTCGCTTCAGCTCCACCCTTCGGGTCAGGAGGACGGGATTCGGGTTGCCCGCGCCGAACGGCGCGAGGTGGCCGAGCCACCGCAGCAGGTCCGGACCGATTCGCTCGAGCGGGACCTCCAGGTCGAGGCGAATCTCCTGCACCGGATCCCGGTCGAGCAGCTCCTCCCTCGCGATGTCACGGAGTCGGGACGCCAGCTCCTCCACGTGGCGGCGACGAACCGTGAGGCCGGCCGCCATACGGTGACCGCCGAACCTCTCAAGCACGGGGCCGCATTCCTGCAAGGCATTGAACAGGTGAAAGCCTTCAACGGACCGCCCCGACCCGCGCCCCACGTCGCCGTCGAACGCGATCACCACGGCCGGTCGGTGATACCGCTCGACGAGGCGAGACGCCACGATTCCCAGGACGCCGGGGTGCCAGTCGTCGCCCCACAGCACCACAGCCCGGTCATCTGCGCGCAGCCGGTCGCGGGCCTGGCGCTTCACATCCGCGTAGACCCGGGCATCCATCGCACGTCGCTCCGCATTCTGGCGCTCCAGGTGCCGGGCCAGGCGCTCGGCGGTGGACTCGTCGCGGGCGAGCAGAAGCCTCAATCCCGAATCCGCCTCGGCCATGCGCCCGACCGAGTTGAGGCGGGGAGCCAGACGGTACGAGATGTGCTCCGATTCGATCGGCAGGTTCGGCGCGACGCCCGCGCTGTCGAGCAGGGAACGCAGTCCGGGCTTGCGACTTCTCTCCAGCACGCGAAGCCCGGCGCGGACGAGCACCCGGTTCTCCCCCACGAGGGGCATCTGGTCCGCCACCGTGCCCAGGGCGACGAGGTCGAGATGCTGGTTGAGGCCCGGAGAATCGCGCCCGTCTCGCTCGTAGAGCGCCGAGAGCAACTTGAACGCCACTCCGACTCCGGCCAGGTCGCGGAACGGGTACCGACTCCCGGGCAACATGGGATCGACGACGGCCACGGCGGGAGGCAGTTCCCTGCCCGGCCGGTGGTGATCCGTGACGACGACATCGATGCCCCGGGTCGCGGCCCTCGTGACCGCATCGGTCGCACTGATCCCGCAGTCCGCCGTCACGATCAGGGTGGCCCCGATCCGCTCGGCCTCCATCAGGCCCGGCTCCGCGAGATCGTATCCATCCCGCGTCCGATGCGGAACGAACGCCTCGACCTCGCCCCCGAGATCCCTCAGGCCGAGCGTGAGTAAGGCTGCCGCCGACATTCCATCGGCGTCGTAATCGCCGTGCACGAGGATCCGTTCGCCGGCGGCCAGTGCGCGTTCCACACGGTCGACGGCCTCGAGCATGCCGGGTAGATCCAACGGCGAGTGGACCTCGGACAGGTGAGGCCGCAGGAAGGTCCGGGCCTCGGCCGGTGTCTCCACGCCGCGCCGGATGAGGACACGGCAGACATCCTCCGGCAGACCGATGGCCTCCGCGAGGGCACTCGCCCGCTCATCCGCGACGGGGAGCGGCCGGATCCAGCGTCTGCCGGAACCCGGTCGCTGCGTCATCGGACCGGCTTCCATCCCCGGGCGCTCCCCTCGAGGCGAGCGCGGAAGGACAGAGTCAATCCGATTCGTGCAGGATCACACCGCAGGTCTCGCACACCACGAGCACCCTTCCCGCGCGGATGACCTGTTGCGTCTGCAGCGGAATCGCCGTGTAGCAGTGACCGCACACGCCATCCACCAGGGGTGCGAGCGGGCTGTCGGTTCGCCCCATCCGCACCGTGTCATAGAGGCTGCGGGCACGCTCGTCGATTCGAAGCGCCCGGTTGCTACGACGATCGAGCTCGATCGCGATCTCTTCTTCGAGACGCTCGCGCTCCGCGTCGAGCTCGGCGATACGTGCACCGTATTCGTCCCGGCGACTCGCGATGTCCCCCTCGAGATCGTGAAGGGCGGATCGGGCCGTCTCCTGATCCTGCATCGCGTCGAGCATTTCGTCCTCGGCCGCTTCCAGGTTCTGTCTGGCCGCATCGATCTCGGCCCGCGCGGCCGCGTGTTCCCTCATGTTGTGGACGTCCTGCGCCCGGGTCTGGAGCCGCTTGAGGGTCGCACGACCGGCCTGCACCGTCCTCTCGGCGTGCCGAAGCTCGGATTCCGCCTCTTCGAGACGCTTCTTCAGTCCTACGGTCTCTCTCTCGAGGACTTCCAGCTCGGCGACCATGCGCTCCGTTTCGGCCCGAAGCGCGGCCACACGAGCCTGGCGATCTCCGATCAGCGTGTCGATCTCCTGCAACTCCAGCAGACTCTCGAGTGTGTTGCCTTCCATGGTCTCTCCGTACCGTGACTTCTCAGGCCCGTGACTCAGGCACGGGTCGCTTCTGAATATCGTCGAAGGAAACTCAGCGGCACGCCGGCCCCCCGGAGTTCCCTCGCCAGTTCGCTCTTCTCGACCAGCAGCGTCTTCGCCTGGTCTTCCTCGGCCAGCTCCAGCTCGCGGTCGATCTGGGCCAGACGGTCCAGCTTCGCCCGGTGCACGAGACGCCGCACCAGCTCGTCGAAGGCCGACCGCGGGTGCACCACTTCGGTGTCGTCGCCGCACAGCTCCGTCCACGCGGCTTCCGCTTCCCCGGCCAGCTCCGCCTCCCGGTCGCCGGCCGCGAGCAGTGCCCGATAGATATCCCGGAACACCGGGTCGCGGAAGTTCTCATCCCCGAGGCCGGCCTCGACCGCGGCCTCGAGCAGATCGCGGTCCCGCGACAGGAGCAGCAGCAGGGATCTCTCCACCGCTTCGCCACCCGCGGATCGCTCTTCCGGATCTTCCAGGCTTCGTCTGCCGCCCTCACGGGGGCCGCGCGCCCGCCGCGGGGTCGCCCTCTCCCGGGCCACCTCTCCGACCAGCGTGTCTCGCCGAACACCCGTCCGCTCGGCCGCGCGCCCGAGGTAGATATCGAGAAGGGCCGGATCCCGCACGGATCGCAGGGTGGACAGGAGACCGTCCACGGCGCGGCGCTTCCCCTCGATGGTATCGAGATAGCCCTGCCGCTCGAGGATCTGGAGCTTCCTCTCGAGCACGTCCACGGCATCGTCGATGTACCTCCGAAGCGCTCCCGCCCCCTCCTTACGGAGAATCGAGTCGGGATCCTCTCCCTCCGGAAAGGTCACCACCATGGGGTGGCAACCCGAGGCGAGCAGGATGTCACCGGCCTTGAAGGTCGCTCGCAGCCCGGCCGAATCGCTGTCATACAGCAGGTAGACCTTGCTGGAGTAGCGCCGCAGCAGGTCCGCCTGCTCGGAGGTGAGGGCCGTGCCCAGCGGGGCCACGGCGGTGGCGAAGCCGCCGATGTGCAGAGAGAGGGCGTCCATGAAGCCCTCGGTCACGAGAGCATGGTCCTCCCTGCGGATCGCGTGGCGTGCGCGGTTGAGTCCGTACAGCGTTCGTCCCTTATGGAAGATCGGTGTTTCCGGAGAGTTGATGTACTTCGGGGCGTGCGCATCGGCTTGCCCGAGGACCCTTCCTCCGAACGCGATCGGGCGATCGCGAAGGTCCCGGATGGAAAACATCACCCGATGGCGGAAACGGTCGTACGGCTCTTCGGTTCGCTCGCTGGTGGCCAGCAGCCCGGCCTCGAGCAAGGCCGGGTCATCGATGCCGCGCCCCGCTGCGGCTTCGCGGAGGTTGCGCCAGCCGTCGGGCGCGAACCCGAGGCCGTATTCCTCGGCGTCGGCCGGATCGACGCCCCGCCCCTGCAAGTAGTCCCTGGCCGGGCGACCGATCGAGTCGTCCAGCAGCTGGCCCCGAAACCATTCCTCGGCGAAGGCGGTCACCTCGCGCAGGTGAGCGTGCGGGTCCTCCCGGCGCTCCGAATCTTCCGGGACCTCGATCCCGACGCGCGAAGCCACCTGCCGAACGGCGGAAGGGAAATCCAGCCCGAGGTGCTTCATGAGAAAGGAGAAGACGTCACCACCTTCCCCGCAGACGAAGCACTTGAAGATCCCGCGGGTGGGGTCCACCGAAAAATTCGGCCCCTCTCCTCCGTGCAGGGGACAGGGGCCTCGGTAGGTCTTTCCGGATCGCTTCAGCTGGACGAACTCTCCGCACACCTCCAGGATATCGGCGCGCTCGCGGATCTCCTGAACCAGCGCGTCGCTAACCATCCGCGCCCGCTGTCTCCTTCACCGGAGCCCTCCGCACAGCTCAAGCAGTCGATCGTCCTCCGTTCAGGTCTCGCCACGCGTGAACTCGACTACGGTAACGCCGCTCCCCCCTTCCTGGAAACCTCCGGGCCGGTGCTTCGGCACTCGCCGATCCGCTTCGAGGAGCCTGGCCACTTCGGTGCGCAACGCTCCGGTGCCCTTGCCGTGGATGATGCGCAGGGTCGGCACCTCGTTGACGATGGCGGCGTCCAGGGCCCTGGAGAGCGCCTTCTCCACTTCGTCGACCCGGAGGCCTCGAAGATCGACCTCCGTTCGCGCTGCCAGCTCCGGAAGGGCGGCTGACGGTCGGCGCTCATCGGTGTGCACGGTGCCACCGGCCCCCGGCGCGAGGTCCTGGACCGGCACGGTGACGCGCACTCCGCCGGACTCGAGGACCGCGTCTCGACCGCGCACCTCGAGCAGCTCGCCCTCGATCCCGAGAGAACGAGACCGAACGACCTCTCCGATGTCGGGAGCGGGCTCCAGCCTGACCGCATCGGGTTCGGCGCCCCCCGTCGCCGCCTCCCGGGCACGGCTCTCGCGCAACAGGCGCTCGACCCCCGAACGGACGTCTCGTACGGCGGCTTCGAGCACGTTCGCTTCCTGCGAACCGCCCCGGGCTGGATCCATGGCGCTCCGGAGTCGCGCGATCTCCTCTTCCACGGCCTGGCGGGCCTCCAGCAGATAACGCTCGACCCGCCGCCTCGCCTCGCGCTCCACCTCCTGCTCGCGACGCCCGATTCGCGCCTCCGAATCCTCCGCCCGCTCCCTGGCTTCGCTCGCGGCGTGCGCCGCCCGTTGGGCCTCCCGCATCACCCGATCGAGCTCGGCCTCCCGCTCTTCGAGGTCCTTCAGCAGGGCCTCGACGCGTCGTTCCCCGCCCGTGAGCCGCGAGCGGGCAGCCACCAGCACATCGGGAGGCAGCCCGAGACGGCTGGCGATCTCGAGAGCATAGCTGCGCCCGGGGCGATCGCGCAGCAGCCGAAACGTCGGCCGCATGGCCCGAGCGTCGAACTGGAGGGAAGCATTCACGATTGAGGCCTCTTCGGCCGCCAGGTCCTTCAGCTCTCCGAGGTGGGTGGTGACCACGGAAAGCCCGACCTGGTCCGCGAGGCGCAGAAGAACGGCCGAGGCCAACGCTCCTCCCTCGGCAGGGTCCGTTCCGCCCCCCAGCTCGTCGATCAAAACGAGCGAGTGCTGGTCGGCGCTCTCCAGTATCGTGCGGAGACCCTCGACGTGCGCGCTGAAGGTCGACAGCGAGGCCTCGATCGACTGCTCGTCGCCAATCATCGCGTGGAACGAGCGAAACAGTGGAAGCCGCGTTCCCTCGCCGACCGGCGGAATGATGCCCGACTGGGCCATGGCCGACAGCAGGCCGATGGCCTTCAGGAGAACCGTCTTTCCGCCCGCGTTCGGACCGCTGATCAGGAGCACTCTCTCCTCGGCCCGAAGTTCGAGGTGAAACGGAACCACGGGCTCTTCCGCGGACTCGAGCAGGGGGTGCCGCGCGTCGACGGCCCGGTACGACCGCACCTCGTCCCCGCCATCCGGACCGGAACCGTCCTCTGCTGCCGCCGCACATCCGACGACGGGTCGCGCGCCCCCATGCGCCAGCGCGTACCGGGCCCGGGCGTAGGCCCCATCGGTCTCGGCCAGCGCCGCCAGGCTGGATGAGAGGGTCGGAACATCGGGTCGCAGCATCTCGGTGAGCTCGCGGAGGACGCGGTGAACTTCGCGGGCTTCGGCGCGCTCCAGCTCCGCCAGCCGGTTCATCGGCTCGATCGCCTCGGGCGGTTCGACGAACAGGGTGCGATGGGTGGCGGACTCGTCGTGGACGATCCCCCCGACCTGCGACCCTCCCTCCCGGCGGATCGGCACGCAGTATCGTCCGGACCGCAGGGTCACGGACGCATCCACCACCCGGAGGCGCTCCGGAAGGCGTTGCACGAAGCGCTCGAGACGCCGGACGAGGGCGGAACGGCTGCCGCGGAGGGCCTTTCGAATGCGGGCCAGCTGCGGAGACGCGTCGTCGGAGAGGCCTCCACCCGGATCCAGCGACCGATCGAGCCGGGACTCGGACTCCGGCAGTCGGACCAGCGCCTCGCCGAGAGCCGACAACCGGGGCAACTCGTCGGGGAATCGGCGGAGGTCGGCTCGCGCGAGACGGGAAGAGCGGAGGAGGGTCAGGATCTCGGAGAGGGCCTCCACGTCCAGCGTGGCTCCCTCTACCCCGGCCTGCCGAAGCCTGAGCTGCACGTCCGGGATCTCGGGCGGCGACCACCGCTCCAGGCGGAGCAGCAGGCCGACCATCTCGTCCGTCAGGGCGAGCGCTTCCGACACCGCGCCTCGATCTCTGAGCGGGCGGAGCGCCCCCACGCTCCTCCGTCCCGGATCGGACACGGCGTACCCGGCGATCTTCTCCAGCACCTCGGGGAACTCGAGGACCTCGAGGGCATGGCCGTCCTCGAGCGTCCGCGGAACCGGCTTCGTCACGGGATCCTCGAGGTCAGCCCGGAGGCCACCGCATCCGCCTGCCGCCGAGCACGTGCATGTGCAGGTGGAAGACGCTCTGGCCGGCACGCTCACCCACGTTCGTGACCACTCGGAACCCCGACTCTCCGACGCCCTCGATCCGGGCGACTTCCGCCGCGGCCATCAGCAGCTCGCCCGCCAGCTCCGAGTCTTCCGCCGAGAGGTCCCCCACTCCATCCACGTGACGCCTCGGAATGACCAGGGCGTGCACGGGCGCCTGCGGCTGAATGTCGCGGAACGCGATCCACGAGTCGCCCTCGGCGATCACGTCCGACGGAATCTCCTTCCGGACGATGCGACAGAACAGACAGTCCTCATGTGCCATCGTGTACGCTTCCCTTTCTCAAGCGCTCGACCGTGACTCTCGCGCTTCCCGGGTGAGGAATCGCTGACCGACGGCCCCCGCGGCCAGCACGGCTGCCGTCTCGAACCGAAGGGTCCGCGGGCCCAGTCCGGCCGGGAGGAAGCCTCCGTCTTCGATCCGGACCCGTTCCGACTCGCTCCAACCTCCTTCGGGACCGACCAGGACCGCCACCATCCGCAGCCCGTCCCAGTGCTCGATCCGCCGGGAAATCGGCGGTCCGACCGGATCCAGACACACCCGAAGGCCGGTGTCCTGCCGCCGGACCGCCGCCTCCTCGAGGTAGCGCTCGAGCGGGACGGGGCTCTCGATTCGGGAAAGCCAGGCTCCGCCGCTCTGCTTCATGGCGGCCAGCGAGCGACGACGGGCCTTGCTCCAGAAGCCCGCCGAGCGCGCCGCATCGGCCACCGAGCGCGTACGTTCCGATTCCAGCGGCCGGAGCACCGCGACACCGATCTCCGTCGCCTTCTCCACCAGCCACATCACGTGGGTCTTGTTCCCGACCGCGAAGGCGAGTTCGAGCGGCAGCAGGGCAGCGGGCTCCACGCGCTCCTCCAGAGCGCATTCCACGAGTCTGCCGCCTGCGGCGGTCAGGCGTCCCGACCACAGCGCTCCCTGACCGTCCGTGAGCAGGACAGGATCGCCGTCCGCCAGTCGGAGGGCTCTCACGTGCCGGACTTCGTCTCCCTCCAGGGACACCACCTCCCCCGTAGACCGGTTCGAAATGCCGGCGGCATACAGGGTGGGCCGGCCCGAGGCGGATTCGGCATGGCTCATGCGAGGAATGTGACCGTGCGGTGCGGCCGTCGCCAGCCTCACGGACCTTCCTGCCGTGGCGCAGGGCGCCGTACTGCGGTATGCTCCGCCGGGAAGAAGCAACGTCCCTCGGCGGCGTCGAAGGTACACGTTCGGCAAGGAGTATCGTTGGCTTCGCAGGATCACTCGAAGGCACCGGAGGAACGAAGAGTGCGGTTCGTGGCGGCGAAGGCCGAACGCGAGCCGGGTTCGCGGGTGCGCGTCTCCGTCGAGGTGGAGTTCGAGGGAAGCAACCAGGTCGCGGAAGCGGAGGGCGTCGGAACCGAGACGATCGAGATCCGGCTAGCCGCCCTCGCCACTCTCGAGGCCATGCAGGAGGTCACCGGGACCCCGCCGTTCCGCCTCGTCGGGGTAAAGCGGATGCACGCCTTCGATGCGGACGTCATCCTCGTGGCGCTTCGCGATCCGGACCAGGAGGGGACGCGCTACATCGGCGCCGTTCCGGTCCGTACCACTCACGTCGCCGCCGCCGCGGCAGCCGTCATGGACGCTACCAACCGTATCCTGTTCACCCGGGGACCGTGAGGGGCCGCTGACCGGGCGAGACGGAACCGGCGCCCACCCCTGTCCGTCGCTTCCCTTCTTCGTCTCTACCGTTCGCCGACTGTTGGATCCGGTTGAAGAAAGACCGCGGACAGCGGCGGAAGGGTGAGCTCCATGGACCACGGCCTGCCGTGGAAGGGCCGGGACTCGGCCATCACCTCGCCGAGGTTTCCCACACCGGATCCTCCGTAGACGCTCGCATCGCTGTTCAGCCGCTCGATCCACCGACCTCCCAGCGGCACGCCGACCCGGTACCCGATTCGCGGCAGCGGCGAGAAGTTGCACACGATGAGGATCGGGTCCGCCCCATCCCGCCGCTGGCGCACGAAGCTCAGGGTGTTCTGGAGGTGGTCGTCGGGCGCGATCCACTCGAACCCCGCGCTCTCGCAGTCCAGCTCGTGCAGCGACGGCTCTTCCCGGTACAGCTGGTTCAGATCAGAGACCCATCGCAACACACCCGCGTGCAGCGGGTTCTCGAGCGACGTCCAGTCCACCTCCGCTTCGTGGGCCCACTCCGCGCGCTGCGCCACCTCTGCGCCCATGAACAGCAACTTCTTCCCCGGCTGCGCATACATGCCGCCGAACAGCACGCGAAGGTTCGCGAACTTCTGCCATTCGTCGCCCGCCATCTGGCCCCACAGCGAGCCCTTTCCGTGCACCACCTCGTCATGCGACAGCGGCAGGACGAAGTTCTCCGAAAAGGCGTACAGATGGCGGAAGGTCAGGTCGTGGTGGTGGTACTGGCGGTGGATCGAGTCGCGCGCCATGTAGCGCAGGGTATCGTTCATCCACCCCATGTCCCACTTCAGTCCGAAGCCCAGCCCGCCGACGTCCACCGGGTGCGAAACGCGGGGCCAGGCCGTCGACTCCTCGGCGTAGGTCTGTACGTCCGGGTGCGTCCGATAGACCTCCCGGTTCAACTCCCGCAGGAAGTCGATCGCCTCGAGGTTCTCCCTTCCGCCAAAGACGTTCGGGATCCACTCGCCCTCCTTGCGCGAGTAGTCGCGGTACAGCATGGACGCCACGGCGTCGACGCGCAGTCCATCGGCGTGGAACTCGCTCAGCCAGTACAGGGCGCTGCTGATCAGGAAGCTGCGAACCTCGTGCCGCCCGTAATTGAAGATCCAGCTGTTCCAGTCCGGGTGGAACCCGAGCCGAGGATCCTCGTGCTCGTACAGGTGCGTACCGTCGAAACGCGCCAGTCCGTGCGCATCTCCCGGAAAGTGGCTCGGCACCCAGTCCAGGATCACGCCGATGTCGCGCCCGTGTAGATAGTCGATCAGGTACTTGAGGTCCGCCGGCGTGCCGTACCGTGCCGTGGGCGCGAAGTAGCCGGTGACCTGGTAGCCCCACGAGCCGAAGAACGGGTGCTCGGTCAGGGGCAGGAACTCGACGTGGGTGAAGCCGGTCCGTTCGACGTGATCCGCCAGGAGGGGAGCCACCTCGCGATACGAGTGAAACCCGCCGCCCGCAGGCCGCATCCAGGAGCCGAGGTGGACCTCGTAGATGGCGATCGGGCGATCGAGGGCGTTCCGCTGCCGGCGGGAACGCATCCACGACTCGTCCGACCAGTCGAAATCGTCCTCCCAGACCACCGACGCCGTGGCCGGTGGAACTTCCGCCGCCCGGGCGAGGGGGTCCGCGCGTTCGTGCCAACGACCATCGGCCCCGCGAATCCGGTACTTGTATTTCTCCCCCACTCCGAGACCCGGTACGAACCCCTCCCAGACCCCCGAGCCCCCCCGGGCCTCGAGCTCGAAGCCGTCGCCGTCCCAACCGTTGAAGTCTCCCACGACCTGGACGGCGCCCGCCGACGGCGCCCACACGGAGAACAGCGTTCCGGGCTCGCCGTCCGGGCTCACGACATGGCTGCCCAGCTTCTCCCACAGCCGGTAGTGACGCCCTTCGTTGAACCAGAACTGGTCCTCCGGGCTCATCCGCGTGACGTCCGTACGAACCGGCATCGGTGGATCGCTACCTCTCTCGATGTCCATGCGCTTCTCGGGCCGCGAGTCTCCCCGCGGGGCGGCCGAGAGCCGAAAAGCTACCAGCAGAGACCTCTTCCGGGGAGTCCTCACGATCCGTGCGGTCGAAGAGGTGCGCAACCTCCACGCCCGTGGTATCCTTTGGGCGTCGACCGCCCGGCCACCCGGGCAGCCCGCGCCGATACCAACACACGAGAACCCATGTCCGCAATGAAACCGCCTGCCCCCGAAGCCCGGGCCGAGGAGGGTCGCGACGCGGCTTCCCTCGACGAAATGAGTCTCGAAGAGTTGTCGATCCAGACGATCCGGACCCTGGCCATCGATGCCGTCCAGAAGGCCAACTCGGGTCATCCGGGAGCGCCGATGGCCCTGGCTCCGGTCGCCTATGCCCTGAGCCGGGAGATGCGATACAACCCGCGGAACCCGGAGTGGTTCGACCGGGATCGCTTCGTTCTCTCGGCTGGACATGCCTCCATGCTCCTGTACGCCATGCTCTACCTGAGCGGCTACGATCTGCCGCTCGACGAGATCCGGCGATTTCGGCAGTGGAACAGCCGGACGCCGGGACACCCCGAGCACGGCCTGACGCCTGGCGTCGAGACGACCACCGGGCCGCTCGGCCAGGGGATCATGACAGCCGTGGGCATGGCCATGGCGGAGGCGCACCTCGGCGCGGTCTACAACCGCCCGGGTCATTCGATCGTCGACCACTTCACGTACGTGGTGTGCAGCGATGGCGACCTCATGGAGGGAGCGTCGCACGAGGCCGGCTCCCTGGCCGGTCATCTCCGGCTCGGAAAGCTGATCGTTCTCTACGACGACAACCGGATCACCATCGACGGGTCCACGGATCTCACCTATTCGGATGACGTTCCGGCCCGCTTCCGCGCCTACGGTTGGGACGTCCGGGACCTGGGGGAATCGGCGAACGACGTCACGGCCATCCGGGAGGCGCTTTCGGCCGCGCGAGCCAACCGGGACCGACCCTCCCTGATCGTGATCCGCTCGCACATCGGGTACGGCTCACCGAACAAGCAGGACACGGCGGCCGCTCATGGATCGCCCCTCGGGAAGGACGAGGTCGCGCTCACCAAGCAGGCCTACGGGTGGCCCGCCGATGAGACCTTCCTGGTCCCCGAGCGGGCACTCACCCACATGCGGGAGGCGGTTTCGAAGGGAGCGGAAGAGGAATCCGACTGGCGGGACCGTTTCGAGGCCTATCGTTCGGCGCATCCCGACCTGGCGACCCAGTTCGAGGCGGCGCTCGACGGACGCCTGCCGCCCGATTGGGATTCCGGCCTCCCGAGCTACGATGAGGCGGACGGTCCCCTGGCCACCCGGAAGGCATCCGGCGCCGCCTTGAACGCCATCGCCGCACGAGTGCCCTGGCTCATGGGCGGCAGCGCGGATCTCGCCCCCTCCAACAACACGCTCCTGGACTTCTCGGCGGACTTCGGACCCGATGACTACGGAGCGCGCAATGTCCGCTGGGGAGTGCGGGAGCACCTGATGGCGGCCGCGTCGACCGGAATGGCGCTGCACGGAGGGATACGGCCGTACGCCGCGACCTTCTTCGTGTTCACCGACTACGCGCGTCCGGCGATCCGGCTTGCCGCCCTCATGCGCCAACCGGTGATCTACGTGATGACCCACGATTCGATCGGCCTCGGCGAGGACGGACCGACGCACCAGCCGATCGAGCACCTGGCGTCGCTGCGGGCCATGCCCGGGCTGCGGCTGATCCGACCCGCCGATGCGAACGAGACGGTGGAAGCGTGGCGCGAGGCCATGGTGCGTGACGACGGTCCGACCGTGCTCGTCCTGACGCGTCAGAGCGTGCCGGTGCTGCGGGTGGATGGACCGGGCCGGGCGGTCGGGCTGCACATGGGTGCCTACATCCTCGAGGATGTCCACGACGCGCAGCCGGACCTGATCCTGATCGCCTCCGGGTCGGAGGTGGCCGTCGCGCTGGCGGCACGGGAGAAGCTGGTGGCGGAAGGGGTCGGGACCCGGGTCGTCAGCATGCCGAGCTGGTCGGTGTTCAGGGAACAGGAGCTGGCCTATCAGCACGAGGTTCTCCCTCCGGAGGTCACTCGGCGGCTGGCCATCGAGGCCGGAAGCCCGCTCGGCTGGAGGGAGTGGGTCGGGGACGATGGAGAGGTGCTCGGCATCGAGAGCTTCGGGGCGAGCGCACCGGCCGGTGAACTGTTCGAGCACTACGGATTCAGTGTCGAGAACATCGTGCAGATCGGACTCCGGATGGCGGGTGGCGCGTGAGCCGGGTGGCCGTCGGCTCCGATCACGCGGGATTCCGGTACAAGGAACGGCTCGCCGATCACCTTCGGGACCTGGGTCACGAGGTCATGGACCTGGGGACCGATGGCCCGCAGTCGGTGGACTACCCGGACTACGCCCGCGCCGTCGCGGAAGCGGTCGCCCGGGGAGAGGCCGACCGCGGGCTCCTCGTGTGCGGCAGCGCGGTCGGCGTCTGCATCGTGGCCAACAAGGTCCCGGGCGTGCGCGCCGGAATCTGTCACGAGACCTACTCGGCCCGGCAGGCCGTCGAGCACGATGACATGAACGTTCTCTGCCTCGGTGAGCGCGTGATCGGCATCGAGGTGGCTCGGGAGGTGACGGAAACGTTCATGAGATCGCACTTCTCCGACGGGGAGCGTCACCGCCGCCGACTCGAGAAGCTTCGGAGCGTGGAGAGGGACTACCTTTCTAGCGAAACGGGAGACTGATCATGCAGGTCCTTCTCGACCTCCTGGCGCACGGACAGAGCTACTGGCTCGACAACCTCACCCGCGGGATGATCCGCAGCGGAGAACTGGGCCGCCGGGTGCGCGAGCAGGGACTCCGGGGTGTCACGTCCAACCCGGCGATCTTCCACAAGGCCATCTCGTCCGGCTCGGACTACGACGACCAGATCGCCGAGCTGTCTTCGTCCGGCGCTTCGGTGGAGGACATCTACGAAGCGCTCGTCGTCACGGACATCCGGGAGGCGTGCGACGTGCTTCGGCCGGTGTACGACGAGTCCGCCGGAGTGGACGGATACGTCAGCCTCGAGGTCTCCCCCCACCTCGTGCACGACACCGACGGCTCCCTGGCCGAGGCCCGGCACCTGTGGGCGGCCGTGGACCGACCCAACCTGATGATCAAGATCCCCGGCACCGTCCATGGGGTGCCGGCGATCGAGGAGCTCCTCTTCGAGGGCATCAACGTCAACGTGACCCTGCTGTTCGCCGTGCCGGCGTATGAAGAGGTGGCCCGGGCCTACGTGCGGGCCCTGCGGCGGCGTGCGGCCGAGGGTCTTCCGATCGACGGAATCGCCTCGGTCGCCAGTTTCTTCCTGAGCCGCATCGACGTGCTCGTCGACGCCCTCCTCTCCCACCGGGTCCGGTCCCCAGGGGGAGATCCGGCGGCCCAGTCCCTGTACGGACGGGCGGCGATCGCCAGTGCACGGCTGGCGTACCGCAGCTACCAGTCGATCGTGGCCGATCCCGAGTGGATCTCGCTGTCCGAAGCCGGAGCCCGTCCGCAGCGTCTGCTGTGGGCCAGCACCAGCACGAAGAACCCGCTGTACGACCCGGTGCGATACGTGGAGCCCCTGGTCGGCCGAGATACGGTCAACACCATGCCCGAGGTGACGATCGAGGCCTTCGCCGAGCACGGCCGGGTCGTGCCCGACGCCATCCTGGAAGGCGTTGGCGAGGCCGAGCAGGTGTTCGCCGACCTGGCCGAGGTCGGGATCGACATGGAAGCGGTGAACTCTCAGCTGGTGGACGAGGGGGCGCAGAAGTTCCTGGACCCGTTCGATGCGCTCCTCGCCGGGCTCGCGAGTCGGCGTTCCGAGATGCGCGCCGAAGATCGAGCCGAAATGGTGGAGCCCGACCGCCCCGTCGTGGGGCTCGAGGCGACCCTCACGGCGCTGCACGAACAGCGCTTCGCCCTCCGCATGGCCGCGGGCGATCCCTCGCTGTGGGCGGAAGACCCCGCCGAGCGGCAGCGGATCGCGAACCGGCTCGGCTGGACGCGCGGCGCGGACGAAGCCGAGGCGCGGCTCGATGAGCTGCTGGCCTTTGCGGAGGAGATCCGCGTAGAGGGGGTCCGCGACGTCGTGCTCCTCGGTATGGGCGGAAGCAGTCTCTGTCCCCTGGTCGCGTCCCGGTCCTTCGACGCGGCCGAAGGCTTCCCGAGGCTGCACGTGCTCGACTCGGTCGATCCCGCGGCCGTGACGCGGGTGGAAGAGCGGCTCGATCCCCTCACGACCCTGTTCATCGTGGCCAGCAAGTCCGGGGGCACGATCGAGACGCTCACGCTCTACCGGCATTTCCGTGACTGGCTGGAACGCGAGGAGGTGCCGGCGTCCGGCAGCCGGTTCGTGGCCGTCACCGATCCCGGATCACCGCTCATCGCCATGGCCGGACGGGAGGATTTCCGTCGCGTCTTCGAGGCCCCGGAGGACGTCGGCGGCCGGTATTCGGCCCTGACGGTGTTCGGTCTCCTCCCCATGAGCCTCATGGGAGCGAGCGTCCGGCAGGTCGTGCGGTGGGCCGCCGAGATGGAGTGCGAATGTTCTCCGGGCCTGCCCGAATCGGTCAATCCCGCCGTGCGTCTTGGAGCCGCCCTCGGCATCCTCGCCAGGAACGGCCGCGACAAGCTGTCCCTCTCCGCCACCCGCAGCGTGAATGCGCTTCCTCTCTGGATCGAGCAGCTCGTCGCGGAGAGCACCGGCAAGGAGGGAACCGGGATCGTGCCACTCACCGCCGGAGGGATTCCGACGCCGGGCGAGGCGGCGAGCGACCGGGTGTTCGTGCACTGCGCCGTGGCCGGCGACCCGGACCCGGTTGAACCGGCGCTCGGGGCTCTGGACCGCGAGGGACATCCGGTCTTCCGCATTCGGATCCCTGAGCCGGAGGCGCTCGGAGGCGAATTCCTCCGGTGGGAGATCGCCACCGCGATCGCTGGAGCGCTCCTCGGCGTCAACCCCTTCGACGAGCCGGACGTCGCCGCCGCGAAGCAGGCCACCGCCTCCCTGCTCGAGGAGCGGGCAGACGCCGGACGCTTCCCGGACTCGACCGTCCTCGCATCGGAGGGAGCCGTGACGATCCTCGGCGACCGTCCCGAAGACGCCGGGCTGGACGGCGAGACCTCCGTGGCAGACGCGACCCGGCGCTGGCTGGGTTCCGAATCCGACCCGCCGTACATCGCGGTTCTGGGCTACTTCGGAGGCACTCCCTCGCGAGCGGAGCGCACCGAGCGCCTCCGGGACTCGATCGAGCGTGCGACCGGAACGCCGACGACCTTCGGGTACGGTCCCCGTTACCTCCACTCCACGGGACAGCTCCACAAGGGCGGGCCTGCCGGGGGGCTTTACCTCGTGCTCACCGCGGATCCTGCCGAGGACCCGCCGGCTCCCGAAGGCGGGCCGACGCTCGGGACGCTATTGCGAGCGCAGGCCCTCGGTGATGTCCGGACCCTGCGGGAAAGAGGCCGTTCCGTCCTCCACGCCCACCTGGGCTGGACCGTGGACGAGGGCCTGGACACGATCGCGAACGCGATCGAGACGGTCTGAGTCGACATCCGCCTGGCCGGTCAGCCGGGCGGGCTCTCCGGTGAGGAGGTGGAGCCGGGTTCACCGCCGTCTTCCGCGGCCCGGATCCGCACCGCCACGGCGGCCCCGAACGTCACGGCGGCCACCACGAGGAGGATGATCGCCAGGCGTCCCCAGTCCTCCCCAAGCGCCCGCCGCTCCCCCACCAGCCTCGTCAGGGTGCGGATCCACTCCAGACTTCCGAGGACCAGAACGGCGCGAAGGGTCCAGCCCGCCCACGGCGCCCGCACCGCGAGCAGAAGCGGCAGGAGGAGCATCAGCCCGGCCAGCCCCTGCCGGCCCGCCCGGCTGAAGTGAGCGGCCAGAACCACCAGGGCCAGCACGATGATCATGGTTCGCAGGGCTCTCATGGGGCGATCCTCGGACGGCTCGGGTAAGGGGTCAAGGTTCGAGGTCGGTGGCCAGGCACCGGGCTTCGAGCAGGAATGCGCCCTCCCGGACGATCTCTCCGTCCACGAGGCTCGATGGCCAGCCCCCGGCCACCTCGCATCGGACGCCCTCGTGCACCCAGGCGGACGCCGACTCCCCCGGCCCGTCGGCGAGGGCGGACGGATCCGGAGACCAGCCCGCCGACTCGAACGCTGACCGGACCGCCTGCAGCGATTCCTCTCCGACGGAGACGTCGATCGAGTCGGTCCGAAGCCTGACCTCGCAGGTCGGCCGTGGCGCCCCGGGTCCCCCCGGGTCTACCGGAGTATCCGGCGCCATCCCGAGTGAGGAGCGCAGCGCCGCCGACACGAGACCGCACGCCCTGCGCACCCGTCCGAGACGCGCCGCGACGGACGGGTCGAGCGGAAAGAAATCGGACGGCGTCCGGGCCCGGTCCATGGCAGCCACGAGGCGCTCGACCCGATCGGCATTCTCGGACGCCACATCCGTGGACTCCGTCGGATCCGCCTCGAGGTCGTACAGCTGCAGGGGGGCCTCCGGGGTCGTTCGGATCGCCTTCCACCCTCCCGCCAGAATCGCCTGGGCGCCGTGGTACTCCCAATACAGGTAGTCGTGTGAAGCCTGGGCCGCCTCGTCGCCCGTCAGCGCCGGCACCATCGAGAGGCCGTCGGATCCGGCCGCGACCGAAGGGTCCAGGCCGGCGATCTCGGCCACGGTCGGCAGGTAGTCCCAGAAGGCGGACACGTGGTCGGATTCGCTCCCCGGCTCGACGCGCCCGGGCCAGCGAACGATGAACGGCACCCGAATCCCCCCTTCGTACAGCGTGGTCTTGAGCCCTCGCAGACCGGCGGTGCTTTCGAAGAAGTCGGAATCCGTGCCGCCGTTGAACGTCGGCCCGTTGTCGCTCGTGAACATCACCACCGTGCGGTCGGCGATCCCGAGCTCGGTGAGAACGGAGAGCAGTCGGCCGATGCCCGTATCCATCCGGGTGATCATGGCTGCGTACGCCGCCCTCGGGGTGGGGTGCGGAAGGTAGCCGCGGTCCCCGGTATAGGGCGTCTCTTCGAACGCTCCGAGGTAGGGCTGGACGGACGCCTCGGGTACCTGGAGAGCGACATGGGGCACGGGGAACGGCAGGTACAGGAAGAACGGGTCCCCGGCGTGCTCACGGATGAAGCTCTCGGCGTCCTCGAGCAGGGCGTCCATCGAGTAGGTCTGACCGCGGTACGGCACATACGAATCCGGGTCGTACGGATCCGCGGCTTCGGGCAGTCGCTGGTGAGCCCGGAAGAAGGGGTTTCCGGAAAGCGCCTCCTTGTGCCCGTTCCTCCACAGGTGCGTGGGATAGTAGTTGTGGGCCTCCCGCTGGCACAGGTACCCGAACCAGTGGTCGAACCCCTGCAGGTTCGGCTCGCCGCTGTCGCCCGGTCCTCCGAGACCCCACTTGCCGATCACGCCGGTCACGTACCCGGCCTCCTGCAGCATTCGGCCGATCGTCCGCGTCCCCGGCGGGAGCGGGTGGTTTCCCTCGATGAGCGTGTCGCGCCACACGTCGCCGCGCTCCGTCATCTCATCGTTGTCCCGCACCGGAGCATGGCCCGTGTGAAGACCGGTGAGCAGGGTCGCACGCGAAGGCGCGCATACCGGACTTCCCGAGTAGTGGCGCGTGAAGCGCATGCCCTCACCGGCCAGGCGGTCCAGAACGGGGGTGCGGATCCGCTCCTGACCATAGCTTCCGAGCTCCCCGTACCCGAGATCGTCAGCCACGATGAGAATGATGCTGGGTCTCTCCGAAGCGAGCTCATCGATGGGCGTGCAGCTGTGCGCCAGGAGCACGAGAAGGGCGGTCCCCGAGGTCGTCAGCCTCCCGCCTCGCCGCGATGACAGGGCCCTCCACATCAGATGTGCTCCAGGTCCGACACGAGGCGGTCGAGGAGCGGCGCCGGAAACACGCCATCCGCCTCGAAGGCGCTCCGGTGCTCCGCGACCGCGGCGGCCACCTGGACGAAGCTCGACGGCACGGATGCGGCCCGGTCGCCACCCTCCTTCATCGTGACCGTCGAGGTGGCCGCGAGCAGATCGTCCAGGTCCCCGGTGGCAGCGCCCTCGATCATGGCCAGCGCGGCTCCGGCCAGGAGCAGGTGGGGAAACACCGAGCCGTCCGGAAGCCGGAACTCCACGGTGGCCGGACTCACCGACTCTCCCGACGCATCCATGGCCTGGGCGGGCAGTCGGATCAGGGCGGACCGGTCGTACTCGCCCCAGGTGATGCGGTTCGGCGCTTCCTTCGCCTGCGTCAGTCGGGTCAGGGAGCCCGGAGCCCGGTTTCCGAACGCCATGAGGGCGGCGCCCAGTTGTACCAGGCCGCCGATCAGCCAACGGGCCGGGTCGGAGAGTGCCCCGTCGGGACCCCGGATCGGCAGCAGTTCGCCGTCCCGCGACGGCGCGAGATGGAAGTGCAGGCCGTTGCCGGCGTGCCCCTCGGCCATGATCGGGTCCGTGCTGCACCGCATGCCGTTCCGGTGCGCCAGGTTCCTGAGCACCCACTGGGTGAGAAGGATCCCTTCCGCGGCTCGCGGCAGCGTGTCCAGACCGAGCTCGATCTCGTGCTGCTCCCAGATCACGCCGTCCGGCTGACGAGGCTCGATGTACCCGACCTCGCTGTGCGCGTATTTCACGTGCACGCCGAGGTCCACGAGAAGCTCGAGGGCCCTCCGCCTCAGCGGCTCACCGAACACGAACGGTGAGACCGAGTGATAGCCCCGGTCGTCCGCACCGTAGATGTCGCTCTCGTCCCGCCGCTTTCCGAGGAAGTACTCGACCTCTCCGAGCGCGAGGAGCTGCACGCCGGTGCGCTCCTGAAGCCGGACCATGGCCCGGTGGACGATGGTGTCCGGCGACTGGGGCAACGGCGCACCGTCGGGACCCGAGTGACCGCACAGGAGCACCAGGGTCGGAACCGCGGAGAACGGATCCAGGAACGCCGAATCGATGCGGGGCCGGAGGACGATGTCGGAGCTCCCGGTGGGAATCCCCGAGCCGGGAAACAGGCTCGACCCATCCGCCCGCTCCCCGGCCTCGCACACCTTTCGCAGACGGGCCTCGTCGGGGGGCATGAAGTCGAGGCGTTTCAACCACCCATCGCCCCCCACGTGCATGAGGCTGAGCCCTCGTGCGCGTCCCTTCTCGAACAGGTACGCCAGGTCGTCCACCGTCCAGTCCGCACGCGGACGGTCGAGCGCCCGCTCGAGACCTCCCTCGCCGAACGTCACACCGTGGTCCACCACGTAGCCTCCCTGCGCCCCGGGTCCCTCCTGAAGACGAGGCCGCGAAAGCTCGTCAGCCCCCGCGGCCCCTCAATTCCGGGATCCGGCTGTCGCCTACTCGAGCACCACGATGTTGCGCTCTTCGCAGATCTCTTTCAACTCGTCCGGCCACACGGTCACGCTCACCTCCCCGAGGTGCGCCTTCCGGAGCAGCAGCATGTAGGTTCGCGACTGACCGATTCCACCGCCGATGCTGAGCGGAATCTCGTCGTTGAGGATGGCCTGGTGGTACGGCTGCTCCAGGTAGTCCATCTGGCCGCTCATCTCGAGCTGCTGGACCAGCGTCTCCTTGGTTACCCGGATCCCCATCGAGGTCAGCTCGTGCCGCCTCTTCGTGACCGGGTTCCAAACCAGGATGTCGCCGTTCAGACCGTGCGTGTCCTTCCCCGTCTCGGCGGACGTGTCCGTGATCCAGTCGTCGTAGTCGGCGGCGCGCATCTCGTGCGGATACCCATCGGCCAGCGGCCAGCCGATCCCGTAGATGAAGATCGCCGGATGCTCCTGGATGATCTTCGTCTCTCGCTGCTTGCGCGGGAGATCCGGGTACATCTCGAGGATCTCCTCGGCGTGCAGGAAGACGAGCTCGTCGGGCAGCCGCGGGTATCGGGGATCGTCGAGTGCCGGGTACTTCTCGAACGCGTAGTCCTGGGCGCCTTTCAACACCTTCCAGATCCGCTGCACCGTGTCCGTGAGGAAGGCGAGGTTTCGCTGGTCCGCCGTGATCACCTTCTCCCAGTCCCATTGATCCACGTACGAGCTGTGGTCGTGATCGAGGAAATAGTCCTTCCGGACGGCCTTCATGTCCGTGTTGATTCCCTCCCCCGCCACGCAGTCGAACTGCTTGAGCGCCATCCGCTTCCACTTCGTCGCGGCCTGGACCACGCTGGCCCGGATCGGCTCGTCGAGTCCCAGACCGCAGTTGAACTCGACCGGCGTCCGGGAGCCGTCCCGGTCCAGCATGTCGTTGACGCCGCTGTCCACGCGGACGATGAGCGGGACCTGGATCATCATCAGGTTGAGCTCGCGCGCCAGGCCGTCCTCGATGTAACGCTTCACATCGAACAGGGCCTTCATCGTGTCCTTCGGACCGAGAAGAGGCCTGTAGTCCGTGGGAAGGATCTTCGCCACTTCCTCGTAGGTGCTGACGCCGGGCCCGGCCAGGTCGGCCTTCTTGTCGTATGTCGTGCTCATCGTCTTCTCCGTGAATGCCAGTGCGCGCCGGACAGACCCGGCCATCGACTCGATCGCGCCCGTCATACCGCAGGAACCGAGCCACCCGGGCCGCCGCAGTGCAGATCCTATAACCGACTATATTTATACGCTTACATTATGTTACATACACCAAATTGTAGGTGTACCGATGGCCGTGCGGGACTTTTTGTCCGGGGATCCGACGCGAACGGACCGCGCCCGACTGCGGAACCCGTCGCCCGATGGTAGCTTCCTCCGCCGAGAAAGCCGCTGCTTCGCACGTTCACCGACAGGGGATGCCGATGACCGACACGCCCTCCGCTGCTCCGTCCTCGATCGCGTCCGTGGCGCGAATTCGTGAGGCCTTCCCCGCCCTGACCCGGGAGCGTGGCGGCATCCCAGTCGCATACTTCGACGCGCCGGGGGGTACCCAGGTCCCGCAGGGCGTCGCCGACGCCGTTCGAACGCAACTCCTCGAACACAACGCGAATGCCCATTGGGCGTACGACACGTCTCGCGAGCTCGACCGGGTGCTCGAGGCCAGCCGCTCCGCGATGGCCGACTTTCTGGGCGGAGGACCGGACGAGGTGGTGTTCGGAGCCAACATGACCACTCTGACGTTTCACGCCGCCCGGGCCCTCGGACGCCGGTGGGGTCCGGGGGATGAGATCGTCGTCACCGAGCTCGACCACCAGGCCAACGTTTCGCCGTGGCGGGATCTCGAGGTGGAGCGAGGGGTCGTCGTTCGGGTCGTGCCTCTGGATCCCGCTACGGGAGATCTGGACTGGACCGCGTTCGAGAACGCGCTCTCGCCCAGGACGCGACTCGTAGCCGTGACGGCCGCCTCGAACGCGCTGGGCACCCTGGTCGACCTCGATCGGGCCAGAGATCTCGCCCGATCCGTCAGCGCTCTCCTGTTCGTCGACGCGGTCCACTTCGCCCCGCACGAGCGGACCGATGTGGGCCGGATCGGCTGCGACTTCCTCGTCTGCTCCCCCTACAAGTTCTATGGGCCTCACGTAGGGGTGCTGTGGGGCAAGCCGGGCCTTCTGGCCGAGATCACGCCCCCGAAGCTGGCCCCGGCTCCGGATGCGCCTCCGGAGCGCTGGGAGACGGGCACCCTGAACCACGAAGGGATCGCGGGGGCCGGTGCCGCGGTGGAGTTCCTGGCTTCCCTCGCCGGGCAAGCCTCCGCCGGCAACCGCGCCGAGCGTCTCGACGCGGCTTTCGAGGAACTCTCCCGCAGGGGAGACGACCTGGTGCGTCGACTCTGGGAAGGGCTGGTCTCCACGGATGGGATCCGCGTGTTCGGTCCGCCACCGGGCCAACCTCGAACGCCCACCGTCTCGTTCACGATCGAAGGCTGGAGCCCGGAGGCCGCCGCCGATCGCCTCTCCCGTGAGCACGGGCTCTTCCTGTCGCACGGGAACTTCTATGCCTCGCTGGTCACCGCCCGCCTCGGGGTGGAGCCCGGCGGATTGCTGCGAGCCGGCTGCGCCTGCTACACGACGATGGAGGAGGTGGACCGGCTGGTCGCGGCCGTCAGACGGATCGCGGGGTGAGCAGTAGAGCCGCAAGCTGGCGCCACGGACTCGAATATGTGTAAGGTGGGGCCGATCCGGCGCGTGCCGCCCGCGTGAACAGCCCCGAACGGGACCGGTCGGCGACACCTGAATGCCCTGGAGGTCCGCTTGAGTGAGCTGCATCTGATTGCCCGGTTCTCGATTCAACCCGGAAAGCTGGACGCGTTCCGGGACCTCGCCAGGCAGTGCATGGACAGCACGAGAGAGAAGGATACGGGCACACTGCAGTATGATTGGTTCTTCAGCGCAGACGAGTCCGAGTGCATCGTCCTGGAGCGATACCGCGACTCGAACGCGATCCTGGAACACGCGGCGAACCTGGGAGATCTGCTGGCGGACATCTCGGCGATCGGCGACCCGGTGTTCGAAATCTACGGTGACCCGACCGAGGAGCTGCTCGAGGCGACCGCGGCGCTACCTTTCAAGTTCTTCCGGCCGTTTCAGTCGCTCTGACGCTCCGGTCCATCGGATCGGACCGGGGCGCGGCCATTGAGCGGAAACTCACGAGCTTGTCGGCCCTGAATGCCTCTCGGCCGCGTCGAGACAGGTCCGTCGATTCCCTGACTCCTCCTCGACCGTCGCCGACGTGTACGAGGCGTTCGGTCGCGGAGACGCAGGTCTGTCACATCTGGACGCTCGAGAACGGTAAGATCATCAAGTTCCAGCAGTACGTGGACACGGCCAGGCTTCAGGACGTCATGGGTTGAGGCGGCTCTTGTCTCAGACCATGTAGAATTCCCACGCGATCCGATCGGGATCCTTGAAGGCCACGTAGAGCTTACCGAGCGTCTCATCGAGCTTGACACCGGTGTTCTCGACCCCGGCATCCGACAGCGCGCTGGCGACCCTCTGGAGCTCCGACTCTTCCTCGCACCCGATAGCGAGGTGGTCGAGACCGACGCGCATCGGGTCGAATACATCACCCGGTGGTGTGGCCTCCCGCGGACCCTGCAGACCGATCGGAGTGTCGCCGGCAAGGAAGATGACCAGGCCGGGTTGCTCGAGGATGATCGGAAAACCCAGGGTGTCGGCGTAGAAGCTCCGGGACCTGTCGAGGTCGGTCACACGCAGCGCGACGTGGTGCACGCCGGACGTGGCAGGACGGATGCCCATGGTCGGTGCCTTTCTCGTGGTGTGCGCGTACGCATGGGACAGCGTTCGGGGGGGGGAAGCAGGAACATAGTCGAGCCGCTGAGGCGACGAAAGACACGGAGCGCCGTGCAGCGCCGACTTCACCAGGCGAGTGTCTCACCGGTGCCGAACGCGGCTTCGAAATCGCCACTTCCCCGGCGGAGTGTCAGGCGAGTGCCTGTGCGTCGACGGAGCCCGGCATCGTGGGATGCGTTGAGACCGTCGCTACTCCACCCAGTTCTCCATGAACCGCCCGCCCGTCTGCTCTTCCTCGAGCACGGCCTGGAAGATCGCGCGCAGCTGTTCGTAGGGAAACGTGCCGATCACCATCCGATTGTTGATGATGAGGGTGGGCGTGGAACGAATTCCGTGCGAGTACGCCTCCGACGTCTTCTCGTATTCTGCGCCGGTCGCGATCTGGCGGGCCACGGTCTCGATCGTGGCCGAATCCGTGATCGCCGCCTCCACGCCGTAGCGCCGGGCCAGGTCTGCCCTCCACTCCGGCGTCTTGGCCTGCTCGAAGTTCGTGAACACCTCGTCGAGCAGCTCGGGGAACTTCTCGACGTCGTAGGCCAGGAGGTAGGACGTCTCGCAAGCTCCCGGGTGCTTGTCCTTCTCCACCACGTCGTTGCACTTCGCCTCGAGCGGGAAGAACTGGAAGGCGACGTTGAGCTGCCCCTCGAACTCCTCCGCGAGCCGTTTCATCTGCCCGTGCAGGTATTGGCAGTCCGAGCACAGGGGATCGCCGAACTCCACCACCCGGATCGGCGCCGCCTCGAAGTCCTCGGTGGAGCTGACCGTGCGATAGGGCGAGATCACGCTCGGCCACGGGACCTCGGGAAGTGAGAAGTACTGCTGGACCACTCGACTGGCGACGCCTCCACTCTGGGCATCCCGCCGCGCCTCGTGATACCGGCTCGCCGCCCAGGCCTGGGTGACCGTGAACAGGGCCAGCACGAAGAGCACCGACGCCGAGGGACGCAGCCAGCGCGCGGCCCAGCCGGGCTCGTCGCGATCGATTCCGTAGCGCCAGAACAGGAACAGGCTGAGAAGCGAGAAGGCGTAGAAGCCGGAACACAGAAGACACAGGCTGCCGAGCACGAGCACCGAATAGAGCAGCAGCGTGACCACTCCGATCCCGTTGACCAGGGCCAGCGACTTGTTGGTTCGCTCCACCTTCGCCGACGGGAGCAGCGCCCCGAGCACGACCAGGCCCCCGACGATCGCTCCGAACACCCCGATCGGCACCCCGCCGACGGCCGCGATGCTCGAGTAGGCGGAACTGTCGCAATTGAAAAACGCCGAAATGTCGCAGAACGAGCCTTCCCAGATCGATTCCGGGTAGTTCGCGGCGAAGAAATGCCGGATCGTAAGGTAAGAAGCCACTGCCATACCGGCGCCGGACACGAGGCTGAGAAACCGCTTCCCGGTCCAACCGTCGAGCGTCAGGGACGGACTCATGCTGGCTCCCTCAGGGCCCGAGAGGGCCATTCTTCACGGATCAGTCGGGCGACAGGTAGCGCTCCCGGATGATCCTCAGGTGGTGCGCCGCGTGGCCCGCGATGATGTACGCGACGGCGCGCACGGTCATGTGCGCGTTGTTCGCGATGCCGCCCCGATTCCACTGCTCCTCGTCGAAGCCCGCGAACAGACACTCGGTGGACTGGCGGATGGCCTCGAACTCCCTCGACATGCTGGCCAGGGAGCGCACGTCGAATCCGGCGGACCGCACGTACTCGTCCTGTTCGAAGGGAGGAAGCGGCTGCTGCTCGCCACGTGCGAAACAGAGCGCTCGCGCCCCGAAGATACGCTCGGTGTCCGCGACGTGGCCGAGCACTTCCTTAACGCTCCACTTGTCCGGAGCGTACCGGTGGTCCGCCGTGGTGTGATCCAGGCTCCCGAGAAGGCCCATGATCTCGTACCGCTGCTCTTCGAGCACCGTCTTGATGGGTTGATCGGGCACCAGATCGATCATGAACCGGTAGTATGGATCGTACTCGTTCTCCGCAGGCCGACCCGCATCGACGCCGTTCATGGAACACCTCCGCAGAAGGCCCCCGACTCCCGGACGCCGGGAAGTCGAATGCCCATGAGTCTCTGGTCCGCGGAGTGTTCGTGCAAGACCCGTTCCCCAAACGGGCGAAGGGAGGAAAATCAGGCGGTGAAGGCTCGCTTGACGCGCTCCCAGAAACCGGGCTCCCCGGCGTCCGGTTCCGGGGCCGGTTTCTCCACTTCCCTGAGGCGCTCGAGCAGCTCGCGCTCCTCCCGGGAGAGGGAGGTCGGAGTCCAGACGAGCACGCGGACCACCTGGTCGCCACGACCGGTCGCGCGAAGCCGGGGCATGCCGCGCCCCCGGAGGCGCAGGGCCTGCCCGCTCTGGACTCCTTCCGGGATCTTGAGGCGGGCCGTCCCGTCGACGATGGTCGGGACCTCGACCTCGTCGCCGAGGGCGGCCTGGCTGATGGTGACGGCCAGGTTGTACACGAGATCGTCCCCGACCCGCTGGAAGCGTGGGTCGTCGTCCACCTCGATGAGCACGAGAACGTCGCCCCTCGGTCCCCCATCCGGCCCGGCATTCCCCCGTCCCGAGAGCTTCAGGTAATCGTCCGTCGAAACGCCGGCCGGGACGTCTAGCTTCAGGGTGCGGTCGACGCGCACCCTTCCACCCCCGGAACATTCCGTGCACGGATTCTGGATGCGTTCTCCCGCACCGCCGCAGTCCGGGCATGGGCGTACGCTCACGAACTGGCCGAGCATCGAGCGCTGTACCTGCCGAACCTCCCCTGCGCCGTTGCAGGTCGAGCACCGTTCGGGCGTCGTGCCCGGCTCTGCTCCGGAGCCTCCGCACCGCGCACAGCTGTCGAGGACCTTGACCTTGAGGCTGCGCTCGACCCCCCGGGCCGCATCTTCGAGGGACACGTTCAGCTTGAGCTTGAGATCAGAGCCGCGGCGAGGGCCGCGGGAGCGTCCCGATCGCCCTCCGAACAGGTCACCGAACCCCATCCCTCCGAACTCCCGCATGAACACCTCGAAGGCATCCGCGAAGTCGAAGCCGCCGAACCCGGGGCCCGCGCCCGCACCGGCGCCCCGCTTCACCCCCGCCTCCCCGAACCGATCGTAGCGCTGCCTCAGGTCGGGGTCCCGGAGGACCTCGTACGCCTCGGTGACGCGCTTGAACTTCTCCTCCGCATCCGGCGAGTCGTTCCGATCCGGGTGGAACTCCATCGCCAGCTTGCGATAAGCCTTCTTGATCGT
>NZ_JBZQEK010000058.1:0-135783 GCF_058719085.1 Candidatus Benthicola sp. | reverse complement strand
CTCGTGTCCCGGCTTACTCAGGAACAAAACCCAGACGGTGAATAGACCTTCGCCTACGGGGCTCTCACCTTCTATGGCGGCGCTTTCCAACGCGCTCCGGCTCGATCAAAATCCACCCTCCGAAGGACCTGCAGACCCCTCCGGCTCTGCCCTACTACCCCGCGCGGACAACGGCTGCAGCCTGTCACGCCCACGCAGTTTGGGCTCTTCCCCGTTCGCTCGCCGCTACTCAGGGAATCACAATTGTTTTCTCTTCCTCCGGGTACTTAGATGTTTCAGTTCCCCGGGTTCGCCTCGCAAAGCCTATGTATTCAGCTCCACGATGACCGGGCATCACCCCGGCCGGGTTCCCCCATTCGGACACCCACGGATCAACGCTCGCTTGCAGCTCCCCGTGGCTTTTCGCAGCTTGCCACGTCCTTCCTCGCCGTCCTGTGCCCAGGCATCCACCCCGCGCCCTCTACGCTTGATCCCTCTCACTCACAAAAAAAGCAAAAGAAATCGCCTCACTACGCCCTCTCGGCACTCCTCTACAACCTCTCCACCCCAATTTGTCAAAAAGCAGGCCCGCCCCTTTCGAGGCGGGCCCGATAACATACCCGAGAGGCGTGTCTTCGTCAACGCCCCCGGAGGGGTCAGAACGCGATTCCGAAGCCCAGCGCGTTGCTGTTTCCGAGGGTGAGGCCGAACCGCAGCCGCCACGCCTCCGAGAACTGCATCTCGAGTCCGATGTCGGCGTCGAAATGGAGCTCCGTGTCAGGACCGCTCACCCCGATGTCCAGTGCCAGGCGAGGCGACAGATACGGGGTCAGCGCCCACTTGCCGTCATCGGACAGGAACTGGCGGGCCACCGAAACGCCGAGTGGGATTCTCAGGATACCGAACGACCCCTCCGTGACGTACCCGAAGCCGGCGCCGGTCACCCACGCCACGTCCAGCGGAAACGACTGCGAGACCTCGACGAACTGCTTGTACACGTCGAGGCCGCCGTTCAGCGCCACCCCACCGGACACCGCGTTGATCGAGCCCCGGAGTCCGAGGTTGACGTCTCCCGCCTTCCGGTACGTCACCATGCCGCCGATGTCGTTGATGTCGTTGACCACGATGAAGTACGTCCCGAGGCCGGACTCGTCGTACGGCGTGATGAACTGCGGGTGATCGTAGAACTGAGCGGCGCTCGTCCCCACCTGGGACAGCAGAGCCGCGATGACCACGATGAGGGTACGAGTGGCGTGCACAGTCAGGCGCTTCATGAGACCTCCAGGGGGTTCGTCATGGGAACCGTTCGATCGCGTCGACGGCCAGTCAGATTGCATCCTCCGTGCCAGCATCGTCGGACGTGGGCTCGCCCACCTTCTCCGCCAGGACCGAGACTTCGTTGTCCACAACCTGCAGGAATCCGCCTGAAACCGCTATACGATGGACGCTTGCCCCGTCGCGAACCGTGACTTCTCCCGTCCCGAGGAGCGTCATCATCGGGGCGTGACCGTACAGGATGCCCATCAGGCCATCGTGTGCAGGGACGATCACGCTGTCGCCGCTGCCCTCGAAACCGACTTCGACCGGCGAGATGACGGCCACCTTCAGCTTCCGCTTCGTCTCGTTCATCGGTCCGCCCGCCTAACCCTCGAGCTCTCGCGCCTTGGCCTCGGCCTCCTCGATGTCACCGACCATGTAGAAGGCCTGCTCGGGCAGGTGATCGAACTCGCCCGCCACCACCGCCTCGAACGACTCGATCGTCTTCTCGAGCGGCACGTACTTGCCCGGGAAGCCGGTGAACTGCTCCGCCACGAAGAACGGCTGCGACAGGAAGCGCTGGATGCGCCGCGCTCGGGCGACGATGACCTTGTCCTCCTCGCTCAGCTCATCCATCCCGAGAATGGCGATGATGTCCTGGAGGTCCTTGTATCTCTGGAGGATCTCCTGGACACGCGTCGCGGCGTTGTAGTGGCGCTCTCCGAGAAACTGGGGATCGAGGATGCGGCTGCTGGACTCGAGCGGGTCCACCGCCGGGTAGATCCCGAGCTCCGCGATCTGACGGGAGAGCACCGTCGTCGAGTCGAGGTGCGTGAAGGCGGCCGCCGGAGCCGGGTCGGTGAGGTCATCGGCCGGCACGTAGATCGCCTGAACCGACGTGATCGACCCGGAGCGCGTGGAGGTGATCCGCTCCTGCAGCTCACCCATCTCGCTGGCCAGCGTCGGCTGGTACCCGACGGCGCTCGGCATCCGCCCGAGCAGGGCCGACACCTCGGATCCGGCCTGGCTGAACCGGAAGATGTTGTCGATGAAGAGCAGGACGTCCTGGTTCTCCACATCCCGGAAGTATTCCGCCACGGTCAGACCGGCGAGGCCGACTCGCAGACGGGCCCCGGGAGGCTCGTTCATCTGGCCGTAGATCAGGGCGGTCGAATCGATGACCCCCGATTCGGACATCTCGAGCCACAGGTCGTTGCCCTCGCGGGTCCGCTCCCCGACGCCGCAGAACACCGACTTGCCGCCGTGCTCCTGGGCGATGTTGTTGATCAGCTCCATGATGATCACGGTCTTGCCGACCCCGGCCCCTCCGAACAGGCCGGTCTTTCCGCCCTTCACGTACGGCGCGATCAGGTCGATGACCTTGATGCCGGTCTCGAAGATCTCCGTCTTGGGCTCGAGGTCCACCAGCTTGGGCGCTTCCCGGTGAATCGGCCACCGTTCCTTCGCCTCCACCGGCCCGGCCTCGTCGACCGGCTCGCCGAGGACGTTCAGGATCCGTCCGAGGGGAGCCTCGCCTACCGGGACCGAGATGGCCTGGCCCGTGTCGCGCACCGGCATGCCTCGCCGGACGCCATCCGTGGAGTCCATGGCGACCGCACGAACCTGGTTCCGCCCGATGTGCTGCGCGACCTCGCACACGAGGCGATGCGATTCACCCTCATCGCCGGTCCACTCCAGCTCCACGGCGTTGTAGATCTCGGGCAGGCCCTCGGGATCGAACTCCACGTCGATGACGGGGCCGATGACCTGCACCACTTTGCCGACTGACTGTGTCGCCTCTGCCATGATTATCCCTTCAGCGCCTCGGCCCCGCCGATGATCTCAGCCAGCTGGCTGGTGATCTCCTGCTGCCGGGCACGGTTGAACTGCCGTCGGAGAGTCGTCAGGAACTCGTCCGCGTTGTCGGTCGCGCTCTTCATTGCCGTGCGACGGGCACCCTGCTCAGCCGCCGCGTTCTCCACCAGGGCCCGGTACATCGAGCTCACGAGGTGCAGGGGGAGCAGCCGGGCGAGGATCACCTTCGCCGACGGATCCAGTATGTAATAGGGCTCCCGGCTGGGCCGCTCCGGCGGCACGTACACCGGCAGCAACCTTCGGGTGATCGGCGGCGTGCTCATGACGCTCCGGAACTCGGCGTGCACCACGTAGACGGCATCGAGCTCGCCGTCGACGAACCGCTGGGCCAGCGGCTCGATCAGTCCCCGCGCCTCGGGCGGCTCGGGAGCATCGCCGATGTCCACCCGGGTGCTGGCCATCTCCACGTCCCGGAACCGGAAGTAGCTGATGCCCTTCTTTCCGATCACGTGAAACTCGGTCTGGACGTCGGAATCCTGCAGCTCGGCCAGGAGCTCACGGGCTTTTCGAATCAGGTTGACGTTGAAGGCGCCGCACAGCCCCCGGTTGCTGGTCACGAGCACGACGGCCGCCCGTCGTATGCGATCGGGCTGCCGGAGCACGGGTTCCAGCTCCGCGAGCTCCGGCGTGATGAGGTTCTCCACCACGGCGGTCAGCCGATCCGCGAACGGGCGGGCCTGCCGTACCCGGGTCTGGGCACGACGCAACTTCGACGTCGCCACCATCTCCATGGTGCGCGTGATCTTGCGCGTGCTCTGGACGGAACGCATCCGCCGCCCGATGTCCCTCGCCTTCGCCATCGATCCGTTCGCCGATCTCGTTCGGGTTGCCGGCGGCTCAGACCGCCGCTTCCGCGGCCGGCTCGGCAGCCGACGTGCGGAACAACTTCTTGTGGTCCTCGATCGCCTTCCTCAGCTCCGCGTCCGTGGCGTCGCTGATGGTTTTCTCGCTCCGGATCGCCGCGCCCACCCCCGGGTGGGCGGATCGCATGTACTCCCGGAAGCTGGCCTCCCAGTCACGGATCTCGGAGGCCGTCAGGTCGTCCAGGTATCCCTGGGTCACGGCGAAGATCGCCATGATCTGATCCTCCACCGGCAGCGGCACGTACTGCCCCTGCTTGAGCACCTCGACGGTGCGCTCGCCCCGGGCCAGCTGTCGTTGCGTCGCGGGATCCAGGTCCGATCCGAACTGCGCGAACGCCTCCAGCTCGCGGTACTGGGCGAGGTCCAGGCGCAGGCTTCCGGCCACCTTCTTCATGGCCTTGATCTGGGCCGATCCACCGACTCGCGACACCGAGATCCCCGCGTTCACCGCCGGACGCACTCCGGAGTAGAACAGATCGCTCTCCAGGAAGATCTGCCCGTCGGTGATCGAGATCACGTTGGTCGGGATGTACGCCGAAACGTCGCCGGCCTGCGTTTGAATGATCGGGAGCGCCGTCAGCGATCCACCCGGCTTCTCGATGTCCGGGTGGGCTGCGATGACCTTCGCATCCTCGCTGATCTTCGCGGCCCGCTCCAGCAGGCGGCTGTGCAGGTAGAACACGTCACCGGGAAAGGCCTCGCGTCCCGGCGGGCGGCGGAGAATCAACGAGATCTCCCGGTAGGCATCCGCCTGCTTGGACAGATCGTCGTAGATCACCAGGGTATGGCGCCCTTCCTTGTACATGAAGTACTCGGCGAGGGCGCAACCCGCATAGGGCGCGATGTACTGGAGAGTCGCCGGGTCCGAGGCGTTCGCCGAGACGACGATCGTGTAATCCATGGCGCCTTCCTGCTCCAGGCGATCCACCACGGAGGCCACGGTCGAGGCCTTCTGTCCGATGGCGACGTACACACACACCACGTCGCCGCCCCGCTGATTGATGATCGTGTCGATCGCGATGGCCGTCTTACCCGTTCGTCGGTCTCCGATGATGAGCTCCCGCTGGCCGCGTCCGATCGGAATCATCGAATCGATGGCCTTGATGCCCGTCTGCAGGGGCTCCTTCACCGGCTGCCGGTACACGATGCCGGGAGCCTTGCGGTCCACCTTCATCGCGCCGACGGACTTGATCGAGCCCTTGCCATCGCGCGGCTCTCCGAGCGGGCTCACCACCCGCCCGAGAAAGGCCGGGCCGACCGGCACCTCGAGGACCCGACCCGTTCGACGGACCGAGTCTCCCTCCTTGAGCTGGAGATAGTCTCCCATCACCACGGCGCCGATGTTGTCCTCTTCCAGGTTCAGCGCCAGCGCCGTGATCAGCTCGCCGGTCTCCGAGGACTCGATCTCGAGCATCTCGTTGGCGACGGCCGAGGACAGCCCCCAGATGCGGGCGACCCCGTCCTTCACCTCGAGGACTTCTCCGACTTCCTCGAGCTTGAGATCCTCCTCGAACCGGTCGATCTGCTCGAGAAGCGCCTTCTTCATCTCGCCCGCGCGGAGCGTTGCGTCAGAGGTCGACATACCCAGTTCCGTCCTTGTGTCTATCGGTTCAGCCGGCGGATCCGGCCGATCCCGCTTCTTCGATGAGCGTCCGGCGCATCAGCTGCAGCTGACGTCGCACGGATCCGTCCATGACGCGATCCTTCACACGAACCACCATGCCACCGACCAGCCGCGGATCCCGCCGGAAGTCGGCGATCACTTCGCGACCCAGCAGGCGACCGAGAGCCGCCTCGATCTCGGCTCGAAACGCGGGGTCCGGATCGATGGTCAGGGCCACGGAAGCCCGGATTCGCCCCGTCCTCTCGTTCCACAACTCCACGGCCGCCGTCTCGATCTCCGGCAGAAGCGACTGGCGTCTCTTCTCCATGAGGACGAGGAGGAAGCGGACGAACAGCTCCGGATAGCGGTCCCCGAACACCGAACGGATCACGCGTCGCTTCTCCGGGAGCGGAACCCGCGGCGTTTCCAGGAATGCCCGGAACGAAGACTCAGCCCGGTAGAGCGCCGCCACCTCGCCGATCATCGAGAGCCACGTCTCGGCGTCGTCGGTCCGGCCGGCCAGATCCAGCAGCGTGTCCGCGTAATTGCGGGCCACCGCGATCCTGCTCATTCCATCTCCGAGATGTATTCGCGCACCAGACGCCGGTTCGCATCATCGTCCAGCGACTCGCGCACCAGTTTCTCGGCCGCCCTCAACGACAGATCGACCGCCTCCCGACGAACGGACTCCAGGAGGTCCTCCTTCTCGCGTGCCAGCTCACGGCGGGCTCGCTCGAGCAGTTCCTCGTTCTCCGTCCGGGTCTGGGCGAGGATCTCCTCCCGCAGTCGCTCGCCGGCTTCGCGACCCTGCTGCAGGATTTCCTTCGCCTCGCGGCGAGCCTGATCCAGCTGGCGCTGATGCTCGTCGAGGAGCCTGCGCGCTTCGTCCCGATCCTCGCGGGCCGAATCGATGGCCGCCTGGATCTTCGACTGCCGGGTCTCGAGACCCTTCGCGATGGCGGGAAACGCCTTCCACGAGAGCACCCCGAGGGTGAGCAGAAAGAGCACCCACGTCCAGATCGCGAGCCCGGCGCTGATCGACAGCACGCCTCCCTCCGCCGCCCACAGTGGGGCGGGAGAGAAGAGGAGAAGCGCCACTGGCCCTGCCTTTCGCCACATTCTCATCCGTGTCCTGCTTCTCTTGATCCCACCGCCGTCGCCGGCGTGACGCCCGCGACGCGCGATCGGTGTCTTACTTGATGAAGCCGGCGATCACGAGCGCGAACAGCGCGGCGCCCTCGATCAGGGCGGCGAGAATGATCGAACCGGTCTGGATCTGCGCGGCGGCCTCCGGCTGGCGCGCCATGGCATCCGCCATCTGACCGCCGATGCGACCGATCCCGATTCCGGCACCGATGACCACTCCGGCCGCGCCGATGATGGCCAGGCCGGCACCCACGTCGCCGGTGACCCCGGCCGTGTCCTGTAGCAGAGCGAGCATGTTCAGCATCAAGGTTCTCCTTGAATCTTCCGGTTAACCTGCCAGATCCCGGGGATCCGCGAGTTCGGCCGCCGGCTCAGTGCGCGTGCCGGATCAGCCCGATGAACACCGCGGTCAACGCGGTGAAGATATACGCCTGGAGAAACGCCACGAAGATCTCCAGGAACATCACGAACAGTCCCAGCGCCAGCGAGCCCGTCACGGCCGCCAGGCCGGTGAGCGAAACCTCGCCGTATACGATGATCAGGCCGAGCAGCGAAAGGAGCACGAAGTGCCCGGCCGTCATGTTCGCGAACAGTCGAACCGCCAGAGCGAACGGCTTCGCCAGCTTACCGATGAGCTCCACCGGCGTCATGATGATGAGCATGACGACCTGCATTGGCAGCGGGATGCCCTTCGGCACGTAGAAGATCGTGCCGAGATAGCCCTTCGGCCCGAGGGCCTTGAAACCGGCGACCTCCACGACGATCAGCGAGACGATCGCCATCGCGGCGGTCACGGAGATGTTCCCCGTCGCCGAGGCCCCGTGCGGAATGAGACCGAGGAGGTTCGCGTACAGAATGAAGAAGAACAGCGTCACCACGTACGGCACGAACTTCTCTCCCCCGTGGCCGATGTTGGCCATGGCCACGTCGTCCCGCAGATAGATGTAGAACGACTCGAAGAAGTTCAGTATGCCCCGGGGCGCTTCCCGCTCCGAGTCCGTCCGACGTGCCCCTCGGGCGGCCAGGCCGACCGTGAGGATCGTCAGGAGGCTGGCCAGCAACAGGAAGAACGTGTGCTTGGTGGGCGACAGATCGATCTCCACCCCGCCCACGTGGACCGGGGGAATCCGCAGACGTTCGAAGCTGATCACTATGGGACCGATCTCGAGCGCTCCCGAGTCCACGATGTGATGCATCATGGTCTCGGTGCCCCACTCCTCGGCGTGCTCTCCCTCGCCCGCGTGCTGCTCGACGGATGCGTCGGCCCCGTGGCCCTCGACCGTCGACTGCGACGCCACGCCGGCCTCTTCCGCCTCGACCACCTCGGCAACCGGATGCTCGTCGGCATCCGCCGGATGCTCCTGCGGCGCCCCGAGGGCGAGCCCGATCAGTGCGACTGCCAGTCCCGCGATCATCTCCGATCCATATCGATTCTATGCACGACGGTCTCCGTGACCCGCCGTGGCCACCGCCAGCCAGACCGCCTCCAGGAGGAGGAAGGCCACGAGCGCCAGGCCGTATCCGATCATCAGCGTCCGGGTCGGGAGCCCCGCCAGGAACGCGAGCGTCCAGAGCACCACTCCAGCGCCCAGGCGACCGGCCATCCCGCCGATCCACGGTCCCATCACCGGTCGGCCGGCTTCCAGTCCTCCGGCCAGGATCCAGAACGAGGCAGCCTGAACGAGCCACGCCACACACACCCCCGCGATCAGCGACGAGGCCGGCTGCCCTCCGACGATCGCCGCGGCCGTCCCGATTCCGGCCAGGAACAGGGTGACGGCCAGGTACGCAGTCCGCCTCACTCCGACCGGTCCTGCGTGGTGGCCCCGTCTTCTTTCAGGTCCTCCCCGCGACGGTCCGTCACGAGGTGCCGGTACATGCTGTAGAAGCCCGCCCCGAACCCCGTGAAGGTGCCCAGTATGACGAAAAGCGGTCCCGTTCGGAACCGCTCGTCCAGGATCGACCCGATCCAGGCGAACAGCGCCGTCGCGATCCCGAGCGTGAGCCCATAGCCTCCGAACCTTCCGATCTCGGCCAGGGAATTGCCCGGGCGGTTTCCGTCGTTCAGCGCCACGGCGTCTTCTCGCCTCCCGGTTACGACCGCCGCGACTATATGCGCTTGTGAAAATGTACGCAAGATTTCGCGCTTGACGCCCGGGGAAGGTATCATCTAGCCTCGTGCCGATGGGAACGACGCGGGGGACCCCGGCTCACCGGAGGAAGGCGGAGAATGACTGTCAGCGGGGGGACGGGGTTCGTGGACAGCCCGGGCGACGTGGAGCTGTTGCGGGAGCTCGCCGGAGTGCGCTCGGAACTGGAGAGACAGATCGCCAGGCGCATCGTGGGCCAGAGCGAGATCGTCGAGAAGTTGTTGATCGCTCTCCTGGCAGGCGGACACGCCCTGGTCGTCGGAGTTCCCGGACTCGCCAAGACCACGCTGATCTCCACCCTCGCGGAAACGCTCGAGCTCCGGTTCAGCCGCATCCAGTTCACGCCCGATCTCATGCCATCGGACATCACGGGGACCGAGGTTCTCGAAGAGGATCCTCAGACCGGACGACGCGTCTTTCAGTTCGTGCCCGGCCCGGTCTTCGCGAACGTGATCCTGGCCGACGAGATCAACCGGACGCCTCCCAAGACCCAGGCCGCCCTCCTGCAGGCGATGCAGGAACTGTCCGTCACGGTCGGCAATGACACCTTCGATCTCGAGCCCCCGTTCTTCGTGCTGGCCACGCAGAACCCGATCGAACACGAGGGCACCTACCCGCTGCCCGAAGCGCAGCTCGACCGCTTCATGCTGGAGCTGAGAATCTCCTATCCGTCTTTCGAAGAGGAACGGGAAGTGGCGACGGTCACGACCTCCGAGGTGGAACGGGTCCCCGAACCGGTGATCGACGGCCAGAAGCTGCGCACCTTCCAGGGATTGGTGCGGAGGGTCCCGGTACCGCCTTCGGTGATCGACTACGCCGTTCGGCTGTCCCGGGCGACGCGCCCGAACGACGACGCAGCGCCCGGCTTCGTCCGGGAGATGATCGCGTGGGGAGCGGGCCCCCGTGCCTCCCAGTATCTGGTGCTCGGGTGCAAGGCCCGGGCCGCTCTGGATGGGCGGCCCGCTCCGAATCTCGATGACGTGCGCGCCATCGCGCCGGACGTGCTGCGACACCGTATCGTCCCGGGCTTCGAAGCCGAAGCGGCCGGGCAGGGCGCGGACGAGCTCGTCGCAGACCTGATCCGCTCCGTGAGATCCTGAACGCGATGGACGATCAACCTCCCTCAACGCCAATTCCACGGCGGATGGGCACCTCCGCTGCCCGGTCGAGCGAGGAGCTGCGATGATCGGCCTCGTGGTGGTCCTGGCGATCCTGGTCGCGCTATCGGGCTTCTTCTCCGGGAGCGAGATCGCGTTCTTCTCCATCCCCGTCACGCGCGCGGAGGCACTCGAGGACGAGGGACGGCGGGGCGCCCGGGCGCTCGTGTGGCTCAAGAAGAACTCGGACCGACTGCTGATCACCCTTCTCATAGGGAACAACGTCGTGAACATCGGGGCCGCGTCGGTGGCGACGTACGCGGCCACCGAAGCCTTCGGCTCGGCAGGCGTCGGCATCGCGACGGGCGGCATGACCCTGCTGGTGCTCTTCTTCGGAGAGATCGTGCCGAAGAGTTTCGCGGCGGCCAACTCTGAGACCATCTCGCTGGCGATCGCACCCGTCTTTCTCGGCCTTTCGAAACTGCTCGCGATTCTGGTCGTTCCGCTCGAGGCGCTGACGCGAGCCGTGCTCCCGGACACGGAAGGGGTGATTCCCACGGTGACCGAGGCGGAGATCCGGACCCTGACGGAGATCGGCCACGAGGTGGGCGAGATCGACCCGCATGAGCGGCGGATCATCCAGCAGGCCTTCCGACTCGACACGACCCAGGCATGGGAGATCATGACGCCACGGGTCGGGATCTTCGCTTGGCCGGCCGACACGAAGCTGTACGAGATCGCAGCCGAGCTCCAGACCGTCCCGTTCAGCCGCATACCGGTGTACGGGGAATCTCTGGATGACATCGACGGCATCCTGTACGTACGGGACGCCTACCAGGCCCTGGTCTCGGGACAGCGTGACATCACGCTGGGACGGCTGGCGCGTGAGGCCATGTTCGTGCCCACCAGCGTCGTGTTGAGTCAGTTGCTGGCCGAGTTTCAGACCCGGAGGATCCACGCCGGGATCGTCGTGGACGAGCATGGAGGCACGGACGGGCTCATCACGCTGGAAGACCTCCTCGAAGAGCTCGTCGGCGAGATCGTCGACGAAACGGATGTCCCGACCGAAGCGTTCAAACGGGTCGGCCGCGACACGATCATCGTGGAGGGAGGAGCGGACCTCCGCGAGATCAACCACTTCTTCAACTGCTCGCTCCCGGTACTCGAGCATCGGTCGCTCAACGGCTACCTGCTGCAGGCATTCGGTAAGGTGCCCGATCCCAAGGACTCCGTCGAGGTGGAGGGTCTTCGGATCGAGGTCGTGGCGTCGAGCGACACGCAGGTGACGCGAGCACGGATCACACGCGCCCCGGTGGAATCGGAGCCCGGTGCACCGGATAGCGGCGGGGACGCTCGATCCGATCGGGCCGAGTTCGAGTAGCCGCACCCGGTGCGGCTGCGCCCGGCCTGCCCGGCGCAGGAGCCGTCACACCCTCGCGAAGACCGTGTTCGCGTACCAGTCGATCAGCGCTTCCCCGAACAGGAACGCGATGGCCGCGCCGAGACCGAGGAAGACCCCGAACGGGACTTCCCGTTTCGTCTTGAGGCTCAGGGGGGCGAACACCACCGTCCCCGCGACGGCACCGAGAAAGATCGTCAACATCGCCCCGGCCGGCCCCAGAAAGGCGCCGACCATCGCCATCATCTTGATGTCGCCTCCGCCCATCGCCGGCTTCTTGAAGATCCACTCGCCGAGCAGCCCGACCGCCAGAAGCACGCCGAACCCGAGAGCGGCCCCGAGCAGGGCCGTGAGAATCGATGGCGCCCCGGGAAGCAGCGAAAGGGCCAGACCGGCGCCGAGGCCTCCGAGGCTGAGTGCATCCGGAATCAGGTAGTGGCGGGCGTCGATCAGCGAGATCGCGATCAGCAGACTGAACAGGATGGCCCCCTGAAGAGACTTCCACGTGGGACCGAACAGCAGCGCCATGCCGACCCAGATCGCGGCGGTCACCAGCTCGACCGCAGGGTACTGGATCGAGATACGCTCCCTGCAGTGGCGACACCGACCGCGAAGCACCACCCAGCTCAGGATCGGGACGTTGTCGTACCAGGCGATCGATTCCCCGCACCCCGGGCAGCGGGACCTGGGACGGATCAGGCTCTCGCTCCGGGGGAGCCGGCTCAGGCAGACGTTGAGGAACGATCCGACCGAGGCCCCGAGAAGCCCGGCATAGACGAGGAAGACGATTCGAACGGACAGGGGCATTCAGCCTCCGAACAGGCGATCGAGGAGTATGGCACCCGCCAGGGCAGCGTTGAGAGAGTCGACTTCGCCCCTCATCGGAATCGCCACGACCCGTTCCGCATCGGACCGGACCGCGGGCGACACCCCCCCGGCCTCGTTGCCGAGCGCGAGCGCCACCCTCCCGGGAGGTGGGTCTCCGCGGAGCATGGGCTCGCCGTCCGCGGCCGCCACCCACACAGGCGTGCTCCACCCTCGGAGGCGATCACGGGTCGCTTCCCAGGAGGCCTCCACCACGGGGATGCGAAAGGAAGAGCCCGTCGACGCACGCACCACCTTGGGGTTCCAGGGATCCGCCGTCCCGGGCAGCGCGATGAGGCCTCCCACGCCGAGGGCCTCGGCGGTCCTGATCAGGGTCCCGACGTTTCCGGGATCGGACACGCCGTCCAGCACCAGGAGTCGGGTCGGATCCAGGTCCGACCATGTCCATTCCGGTATGCGGGCCACGGCGAGCCAACCCTGGGGAGTGACGGTGCCGGCAAGCTTGCGCAGTTCCCGGTCGTTCACTCGCTCCAGCGCGATGCCCGCCTCGCGGACGCGGGACTCCAGCCCGCGTCCGGCTGGATCGGCAGACGCATCTCCGGTATATAGCACCAGCGTCAGGGGGCTTCGTTCGCCGAGCAACTCGTCGATGACCCGGGGGCCCTCCACGAGGCACTCGCCGGCAGAACGCCTCTCCTTGCGACGGTGGAGCGCCCGCACGCGACGGCTCTGACGCTGGCTCAGCATGGCTCACCAATGTGAGACGGGCGCCGCCCGGTGGAAAGCGGCGAGAGGGGAGAAGAAGCGTGTGGATCTCGAGATGGCGCCGCTGATTCCGGTGGCCCTCACGATCGCCGGAAGCGACTCGGGTGGCGGGGCCGGCATACAGGCCGACCTGAAGACCTTCGAGGCGTTTGGAGTCTTCGGCACCTCGGCGCTCACCGCGGTCACGGTCCAGAATACGGTGGGAGTGTTCGGTGTCCACGTCGTGCCGCCGGACGTGGTGGCGGCCCAGATCCGGGCCGTGGCGAGCGACCTTCGACCTGCGGCCTGCAAGTCCGGAATGCTCGGCGATGCCCCCACCATACGGGCCGTAGCGGACGCCCTGTCCGAAGCCGACGTCGGTCCCCTCGTCGTCGACCCGGTGATGGTGGCCGCGAGCGGCGATCCGCTTCTCGACCCCGGCGCCGTGGGGTCCCTGAAGAGCATCCTGCTGCCGTTGGCCCGACTGGTGACTCCCAATCTCGACGAGGCCTCGCTCCTGACCGGCTTCCCGGTGAGGACGGAATCGGACATGCGAAGAGCCGCCGAGACTCTGGTCGAGTCCGGGTGCCGCGCCGTGCTCATCAAGGGGGGGCATCTGCCGGGGGACCGGATACTGGACCTCCTGTTCGACGGGGAGCGATTCCGGGAGTGGCGGGCGCGAAGGCTGCCGGTGGCGAACGCCCACGGAACCGGATGCACGCTCTCGTCCGCGATCACGGCAGGCCTCGCCCTCGGCCGCGACCTGACCGAGGCCGTGGATCGGGGTCTGGAATACACGCGGAAGGCGATCGCCGCCGCACCGGGGCTGGGATCCGGAAGCACGCCGCTGAACCACCGGGCCGGGGTCCCCTGAGGCCGCGACCACGGCGAGTTTCGCCCTCGGAGCTCTCGACCTACGGCTGCAGGTACGGACCGATCTGTCGCACCACGGCACGGACCAGGTCACGGAACCGGTCGCCGACCCGTTCGGTGGTTTCCATCACCTCGTCGTGCGACAGAGACTCCGCGCTGATCCCTGCCGCGAAATTGGTCAGGCAGCTGACTCCGAAGCACCGGACGCCGACCGCGCGGGCCACGATGACCTCCGGTACCGTGGACATCCCCACGGCATCCGCTCCGATCCGCTCGAGCATTCGGATCTCCGCCGGAGTTTCGTAGCTCGGCCCGAGAAGGCCTGCGTACACCCCCTCGCGCAACGGAATGCCCTGCGACAGCGCCATTTCTCGGACGAGCGATCGGAGAGCCGGATCGTAGGCGTCGCTCATGTCCGGAAAACGCTGGTCGCCATCCACCACCGGCCCGATCAGGGGGTTGCGACCCATGAGGTTGATGTGGTCCGAGATCAGCATCAGATCGCCCGGCCGGAAGCTCCGGTGGATCGCGCCCGCCGCGTTGCTCACGAAGAGGGCGCGTATCCCCATCGCCGCCAGCACCCGCACCGGAAACGTAGCCTTCTCCGGAGAGTGCCCCTCGTACAGGTGGGCCCGGCCCTGCAGCGCCACGGCCGGCACGCCTTCCAGACGACCCGATATCAGCATCCCCGAATGCCCGACCACACCGACCGGCGGCCAGTGCGGGAGATCGGAGTAGGGGACTCGGACGGCCTCCTCGAACGCGTCCCCCAGCCCCCCCAGGCCGGAGCCGAGGATCAGGCCGACGACGGGCTGGTGTCCTCCGTCGCGAGCACGGATGACCTCGGCGGCTTCGCGCACGGCCGTCGCCATGTCGAGCGATCCCCCGGCGCGGCTCATGCCAGGACCCCTGCGAGAGTGGCGGTCATCCATGTCGCCAGCGTTCCTCCCAGCATGGCCCGCAGGCCGAGTCGCGACAGGTCATGCCGTCGCTCCGGGGCGATGCCACCGATGCCGCCGATCTGAATCGCGATCGAAGAGAAGTTCGCGAAGCCGGTGAGTGCGTAGGTCGCGATGATCACCGACTTGGGAGACAGCTGCGATCCGGCGGCCATTCCATCGGCCAGCATCTGGAAGGCGACGAACTCGTTCGCCACCATCTTCACGCCGAACAGGGTGCCGATCTCCGCCGCATCGGACCAGGGAACGCCGATCAGCCACGCCACGGGGGCGAAGGCCTTTCCGAGGATCCACTCCAGGGTGACCCCCTCGATGTGCACGAGGCCCAGCGTCCAGCCGAGAAGCCCGTTAATCAGGGCGATCAGGGCCAGGAACGCGATCAGCATGGCTCCGACGTTGAGGGCGAGGCGCATGCCGTCGGCCGCTCCGCCCGCGGCCGCATCGATCACGTTCACCGAATCCTGTTCGATCTCGAAATCGAGCGTGTTCCGGGTCTCGGGCTCCTCGGTCTCGGGCATCAGCAGCTTGCTCACCACGATGCCCGCCGGGGCCGCCATGATGCTCGCGGCGAGCAGGTGTCCCGCGATGGAGGGGAAATACCCGGCGAGCATGGCCACGTATGCCGCCATCACACCCCCCGCCACGGTGGCGAACCCGCCTGTCATCACGGTATTGAGCTCGGACAGGGTCATGTTCTTCACGAACGGCTTCACCAGAAGCGGGGCCTCGGTCTGGCCGACGAAGATGTTGCCCGCGGCGGATGTGGTCTCGGCACCGCTCGTCTTCAGCGTGCGCTGCATCACCCAGGCGACACCCCGGACGACCCACTGCATCACTCCGAGGTAGTAGAGCACCGTCATGAGGGCGGAGAAGAATATGATCGTCGGCAGGACGGCGAAGGCGAAGTTCGATCCGATCTCGACGACCCCCTCTCCACCGGTGACGGGCGTGGCGTAGTCGACGAGAGAGCCGAATACGAAGCGCGCCCCGGCCAGCGTATAGCTGATCAGCGCGATGAAGACGTCGTTGACCACGCTGAAGAACCCCCGGCCCCACGTCGTCTTCAGCACCAGCAGAGCGAACAGAAGCTGGAGCCCCAGTCCCTTCACCACGAGGCTCCAGTCGATCGCGCGACGCCTCGGGGAACAGCGCCACAGAACCAGGAGGATCACGGCCAGGGCCAGGAGCCCCCGGAGCACCCGGATTCCGAACGGCTCGGCGATCGCGTCTGTCTGCACGAGTGTGGACCCCCCGGCCTGTTGAAAGGCCCAGGCCGCTCCGGGTGCGTGCAGAAGCCAGAGGGCCCCCAGTCCTGCGCCTCTCCATCTCACCATCGATCCCACCGCCCCAACTCCTCTCGGGTCAACGTGCGACCGGCCCTCTTGGCCTCGACCAGCTTCGGCCTCTCGAACACCTTCACCAGCACCACGCCGGCCACGAAGCCGCCGATGTGGGCCCAGAACGCCACCCCGCCCCCTTCGGCCCCCAGCGCGACGCTTCCCCCCGCCACCTGCAGGAAGAACCAGTAGGCCAGCAGGACCCAGGCCGGAAGGGCGACGACCTGGATGTAAATAACGAGGAAGATCAGCGTCTGCACGCGAACGCGCGGATACAGAACCATGTAGGCCCCCATGATTCCGCTGATCGCCCCCGACGCCCCCACCGTGGGGATCGTTCCGGACGGATCCGTGAGAATGTGGGCCATGGCCGCCACAACGCCCGTCAGGAGGTAGAAGATCAGGTAGCGTACGTGGCCCATCGAGTCCTCGATGTTGTTCCCGAAGACCCAGAGGAACCACAGGTTGCCGATCAGGTGCATCCAGCCGCCATGCATGAACATCGACGTCAGGAGGCTGCCGAGCCTCAAGCCGCCGACCCGGCACGAGGCGGCGGGCCCGAGCGCTACCTCCGTCCCGGCGGGAATCCGGCCCATCACCTCGCCGGGGATGGCTCCGTACTCGCACAGCGATTCGAGGAAGACCGATCCCGAGCCGGCGCCCTGGACGAACAGCCAGGCCGCGACGTTCAGGAAGATGATCAGGAACGTGACGAAGGGAACGAGCTCGGTGGGGTTCTCGTCGCGGAGCGGAAACATGGCCCCACGGTAGGCGGGACGTCCGGGGTGCGCAATGCGCCTGCCGCTCCCGTAGCCGTCCCCCCGAGACCGGGTCTCGCTGCCTTGCGCCAGGTTGGCAGCCTTCGATTCCCTGCCGTTCTGACACCCGGTTCACCCGGGCGTGTCAGAATGTCGTGAAAACGGGCTCCGAAACGGCCTTTCGCGGCCCGGAGAGCGGCACATCGCTTGCACCGCCCCATCCCGAGCTATGAAGGCGGCACCGGTCCAGAGTGAGACCGGGGCGGGAGTCCCGCCAGCGGTCCGCTGGCGGCGGCCACCGTCGGATCAGATCAGGAAAGGAACCTGGAATGGGCAAGGTAATTGGAATCGACCTGGGTACTACGAACTCCGTCGTTTCTGTGATGGAGGGCGGCGACCCGGTAGTGATCCCCAACGCCGAGGGAACGAGGACGACACCCTCGGTCGTGGCGTATACGAAGGACCACGAGCGACTGGTGGGACAGGTCGCGAAGCGTCAGGCGGTCACGAACCCGCGGAACACGATCTTCTCGATCAAGCGGTTCATGGGCCGGAAGTGCTCCGAGGTGGAGTCGGAGCGGAAGCTGGTGCCGTACGAGATCGAATGCGATGCGCAGGATCGAGTGCAGGTGAAGGTCCCGCACGCCGATGCGACCTTCACGCCGCCCGAGATCTCGGCGATGATCCTGCAGAAGATGAAGCAGACGGCGGAGGACTACCTCGGGACCGAGGTGACGCAGGCCGTGATCACGGTGCCCGCCTACTTCAACGACGCGCAGAGGCAGGCGACCAAGGACGCCGGAAAGGTCGCCGGGCTCGAAGTGTTGAGGATCATCAACGAGCCCACCGCGGCGGCTCTCGCTTACGGGCTCGACAAGAAGACCGAGGAGAAGATCGCCGTCTTCGACCTCGGCGGAGGGACGTACGACATCTCGATCCTGGAGCTCGGCGACGGGGTGTTCGAAGTCAAGGCGACCAACGGAGACACGCACCTGGGAGGCGACGACTTCGATCAGCGCGTGATCGACTGGCTGGTCGGTGAGTTCAAGAAGGACCAGGGCATCGATCTTTCCAAGGATCCGATGGCCCTGCAGCGCCTGAAGGAGGCGTCCGAGAAGGCGAAGTGCGAGCTGTCGAGCACGACGCAGACGGACATCAACCTTCCGTTCATTACCGCGGACCAGAGCGGACCGAAGCACCTCAACATGACGCTGACGAGGTCCAAGTTCGAGCAGCTGGTCGACGACCTGATCGCCCGCACGAAGGAGCCGATGAAGAAGGCGCTCGAGGACGCGGGTTTGCAGGCCTCGGACATCGACGAGGTGATCCTGGTCGGTGGATCCACCAGGATCCCGAAGATCCAGGACACGGTGAGAGAGTTCTTCGGCAAGGAGCCGCACAAGGGAGTCAACCCGGACGAGGTCGTCGGTATCGGGGCGGCCATCCAGGGCGGCGTGTTGGCCGGCGATGTCACCGACGTGCTGCTCCTGGACGTGACGCCGCTCTCTCTGGGGATCGAGACGCTCGGCGGGGTGATGACCACGCTCATTCCGCGGAACACGACGATTCCGACCAAGAAGAGCGAGATCTTCTCGACCGCCGAGGACAGCCAGCCCACCGTGGACATCCACGTGCTTCAGGGCGAGCGCCCGATGGCGATCGACAACAAGACGATCGGGCGGTTCCAGCTCACCGGAATCCCGCCGGCGCCGCGCGGCGTGCCGCAGATCGAGGTCACGTTCGACATCGATGCCAACGGGATCCTGCACGTGAGCGCGAAGGACCGGGCCACCGGCAAGGAGCAGAAGATCCGCATCGAGGCCTCGTCCGGTCTCTCGGATTCCGAGATCGACCGAATGGTCAAGGATGCCGAGGCGCATGCCTCGGAGGACAAGGGCCGGCGAGAGAAGGCGGAGGCGCACAACCGCCTCGACTCCCTGATCTACCAGACGGAGAAGAATCTGGAGGACTGGAAGGAGTCGGTGGACGAGGCGGACCGCACGGAGATCGAGGCCAAGCTCGAGAAGGGCCGGGAGGCTCTGAAGCAGGACGACACGAGCCAGATCACCGCAGCCACGGAGGAGATCCAGAAGGCCGTTCAGGAACTGGCCCAACAGATCTACTCGAAGGCCGGCATGGGGGATCAGGCCGGTCCGGCCCCGGATTTCGAGGAGGCGGCGAGCGAGGAGGAGGGAGCCGCACCCGGAGACGGCACCGAGGAGGAGGTCGTCGAGGCCGACTACGAGATCGTGGACGAGGCGGAGTCCAAGTAGTCTCCGCCGGACTCGAGGATGAGAGCGGCGCCCCTGCGTGGGCGCCGTTTCTCGTCCCGGCAGGCAACCCGCATGCCGGGCCAGCCGTCTGAACGGGGGGTCCGGGGTGGAACCGGGGCCCGTTCGGAATCATAGTAGGAGAGCGGACAAGAAGGGCGGCGACCGAGGAGCCGTCGCCAGACCAGAAGAAAGATGGGACTGACCATGAACGACGCACTCAGGACCAAGTTGAATCTCATACTCACGGCGGTCGTCGCCTTCGCGGTCGGCCTCGGCATCGCGGCCAGCCTGGATCTCACCCCGACGGGGATCGCCGGTCACCCGAACAACCCCCCGCTCGAGCTGACGGTGGTCGACCCCATTCCGGTGCAGGACGGGGTGCTCCCCCGTGCGGGGTTCTCGGAGATCGCGGAACGGGTCACCCCGGCCGTGGTCACGATCTTCGTCGAGCGGACGATCGAGGCGCATGCGCGTGGATCGCTGCCCCCGGCGTTCGAGGACTTCTTCCGCCAGCAGCCGCCTCAACGGGTGACGGGCAGCGGCTCCGGCTTCATCGTGAGCGACGACGGATACGTGGTGACCAACAACCACGTGATCGAAGACGCCGATCAGATCAACATTCAGCTCAGCGACCGCCGGGAGTTCTCGGCCGAGTTGATCGGCCGTGACCCGACGACGGACGTGGCGCTCCTCAAGCTCGTGGACGCGGACGGGCTCACTCCGGTGACGCTGGGTTCGAGCGACGCGACCCGGGTGGGCGAGTGGGTGCTGGCGATCGGCAGTCCGGGCTTCCGTGGCGTCGGTCAGGGACCGCTCACGACGACGGTCACGGCCGGCATCGTGAGCGCGAAGGGTCGCAGCATCAACATCATCGGGCGGGAGCAGATCGCGAACGGACAACCCAGCCTCGCCATCGAGGACTTCATTCAGACCGACGCGGCGATCAACCCGGGCAACTCCGGTGGACCGCTCGTGAACATCCGGGGAGAAGTGATCGGTGTGAACGCGGCCATCGCTTCCGAAACCGGCACGAATCAGGGGTACGGATTCGCCGTGCCGATCGATCTCGTACAGGAGGTGGTCGATGACCTCGTTCAGTATGGCGAGGTGCGTCGTGCCCTCCTCGGGGTCTCCATCCAGCCCGTCGACGACACGGACGCGCGGTACTACGGACTCGACCAGGTGGCGGGCGCCAAGGTGATGGGCGTCAACGAAGGGATGGCCGCGGACCAGGCCGGCATTCAGATCGGCGACGTGATCGTCGCCATCGAAGGCGAGACGGTCGAGTCCGTTCCCGATCTTCAGCGAAAGATCCGCTCACACGACCCGGGAGAGACGGTGGACGTCACGGTCGTCCGGGCCGACGACCTCAAGCCGGAGACGATCCCGGTCCTGCTGGCGGATGCGGGCGAGTTGAGTCGCGAGAGCCAGCCGCGAGTGGCCGAAGCGGAAAGCTCCGACCCGCTTGGAGTCGAGGTCGAGAACCTCACCGGAGAGATCCGCCGGGCACTGGATCTCCCGCGCAGTCTGGACGGCGTGGTCGTCGTGTCGGTCGACCCGAACGGTCTGTATTTCCGCCGTGTGGGCCGCAGCATCGGAACCGAGGGGCTTCGGGGCTCGGTGATCACCTCGATCGACCGTGAGCCGATCGGCGACCTGGACGACTACCGGGAGGCCGTGAATGCTTTCGAGCCGGGCGACGTGGTGGGACTCGACGTCTACAACCCGTTGACCGGTACCACCATGCCGGTGACGCTGGCCATCCCCAACTAGGCCCGGGCTGACCTTAGCGGCTCCGCGGCGGTACCGGCGCGGCGTCCTCTCGTGATCGGGAGGGCGCCGCCGCTTCATTCGGGCCCGCGTGCCGGACTCGACCCGTCCGGTTGGCCGCACCCCCACGCAGGGGTTAAAATGTCGGGCCGTGCGAAGCGCGGATCCGGCGGGCGCGAAAGTGGCGGAATCGGTAGACGCGCCAGCCTTAGGAGCTGGTGGCCCGAGGGCCGTGGGGGTTCGAGTCCCCCCTTTCGCATTCAGGACCCGCGATTCCCGGGGCCGGGTCGAAAGCGGCCCCGGGGCGAGGCGATTCACCACCTGAATTCACACCCATGAGGATTGGTTGATGTCGGCAGATACATCGATTCAGGCTGACGACCGGCAGCTCGACGTGGCGGTCGAAGTCGGCGACGGCTGGACGCGCAAGCTCACGATCACGCTCTCCCCGGAGAGGGTCGGTCGTGCCCGGGCGGCGGAAAGGAAGCGTCTCGCGAAGCGGGTCCGGATCAAGGGCTTCCGGCGTGGCAAGGTGCCGACGGACGTGATCGAGCAGCGCTATGGGGACTTCCTCGACGAGCACGTCCGCAGCGTACTCGTCGAGCAGGCCTACCGGGAGGCGGTGGACGAGACGGAGCTGCGCCCGGCCGGGGCGGCTCAGATCACGAACGTACGCTACGCGCCCGGCGAGAGACTGACCTTCCAGGCCGAGTTCGAGATCATGCCTGCCGTGGAGCTCGAGCGGACCGGCGGGTTCCGGATCGAGCGGGACGTCGCCCCGGTGACCGAGGAAGAGGTCGAAGAGATCCTCGAGCGCATACGATCGGAGCATGCGGACTGGAACGGCGTCGATCGTTCCCCCGAGGAGGGAGACCGGGTGTCCGTCGTGATCGAGCCGCTCGACAGCGCCGAGGCGGAGCCAACGGGAGAGGCCCGACCGTATCAGTTCGTGCTCGGCTCCGGACAGGCCCTCGACGATGTCGAGAGCGCCATTCGAAGCCTTGCACCGGGTGAGGAAGGCGCATTCGAAGTCACCTTCGAGGCAGAGACGGAGGGCGAAACGGGCGAGAAGCGACACCTGCACATCCGTCTGGACACGGTGGAGGAGCAGGTCCTGCCGGAGCTCGATGATGATCTGGCCGGCAAGGCGGGCGATTTCGAAGGGCTCGAGGCCCTTCGGTCGGCGGTTCGTGAGGACCTCGAGAGGCACCATGCGGAACAGGCCGAGGAGCGGCTGCGCGGACAGATCATGCAATCGGTGATCGACGCCAATCCCTTCGCCGTCCCTCGCGCCCTGGTGGAGCGGTATCTCGACGAAATGATCCGCGCGCCGGAGGGGGCCGATGTGGAGAAGGTGCGACAGGCCCGACGCGAACTGGAGCCGATGGCGGAAGCCCGCATCAAGGAGCAGTTGATCCTCGATCGGCTGATCGAGCGCGAAGAGCTCGAGGCCACGGACGCGGAAGTACGGGAAGAGATCGAGCGCATGGCGGAACGGCGCGGCATTTCGACCCAGGAGCTGCGACGACGTCTCGCCCGGGAAGGCCGGTTCGAGTCGATCGGCCGGAATCTTGCTGTGGAGAAGGCGTTCGAATACCTCAAGAAGGAATCCGGGATCGACTGACCCCGCAGGAACCATGGTCCGAGACCGGGTAGGATGAGCATACAACCACGCTGAGGGACGATAAGAAAGGGGACAATGCCAATCTACGCGCCGTACGTGATCGAGAGGTCGAGCCGGGGAGAGCGCAGCTACGACATCTTCTCGAGGCTGTTGATGGATCGCATCGTCTTCCTCGGAACCCCCATCAACGATGACGTGGCGAACGTGGTCATCGCGCAGCTCCTCTTCCTGCAGGCGGAGAACCCCGATCGCGACATCAACATCTACATCAACAGCCCCGGGGGAAGCGTGTACGCCGGGCTCGCCATCTACGACACCATCCAGTATCTCACGGCGCCGGTGGCCACGATCTGCATGGGGATGGCCGCTTCGATGGGCGCTTTCCTGCTGGCTGCCGGGACGAAGGGGAAGCGTTCCGCACTCCCGAACTCCAGGATCATGATTCACCAGCCGTCCGGCGGGTCACAGGGCACGGCGTCGGACATCGAGATCCAGGCGCGCGAGGTGCTCTTCGCGCGCGAGAGGCTTAACGAGCTGCTGGCCCACCACACGGGTCAGAGCATCGAGCGGATCGGCGAGGATGTGGATCGCGACCGATACATGTCGCCCTCGGAGGCCGTAGATTACGGGCTCATCGATCGCATCATCGAGCCGGGAGCCCGGCCCTCATCGTCGGAGGATGGGGAGAACGCGGGCGACGGGACGTCGGGAGAAGTGAAAGCGATGCCGAACGAGGACTCCGATCCGGAACCGGGTTCGGAGACCCGTTGAACGCGGACGTCGTCAGGAGATTCACGCATGGCCGGTGACAAGCACTTGCGCTGCTCGTTCTGCGGGAAATCGAAGGACAGCGTCAAGAAGTTCATCTCGGGGCCGAACGTCTACATCTGCAACGAGTGCATCTCGCTGTGCAACGAGATCCTCGCGGAAGAGGAAGATCGGGAGACCGCGAGTCAGATCGCGGAGGTCCTCACTCCGATCGAGATCAAGGACGTCCTCGATGAATACGTGATCGGTCAGGAAGTAGCCAAGAAGACGCTCGCCGTGGCCGTCTACAACCACTACAAGCGCATCAACAACCAGAGCGTGGTGGACGACGTCGAGATCGAGAAATCGAACATCCTCCTCCTCGGCCCCACCGGCGTCGGCAAGACCCTTCTCGCCCAGACGCTCGCTCGCATGCTGCAGGTTCCGTTCACGATCGCCGATGCGACCACGCTGACCGAGGCCGGATACGTCGGAGAGGACGTCGAGAACATCCTGGTGCGACTGCTGCAGGCCGGTGACTACAACGTCGCCGAGTGCGAGCGGGGCATCGTGTACGTGGACGAGATCGACAAGATCGCACGAAAGAGCGAGAACCCTTCGATCACCCGTGACGTGAGCGGAGAGGGAGTGCAGCAGGCGCTTCTGAAGATCCTCGAGGGAACGGTGGCCTCGGTTCCGCCGCAGGGGGGCCGGAAGCATCCGCAGCAGGAGTACATTCAGATCGACACCAGCAACATCCTGTTCATCTGCGGAGGCGCGTTCGACGGGCTGGAGGACATCATCCAGGATCGGCTCGGCAAGAGGCAGATCGGCTTCGACGACTCCGGCAAGCGTTCTCCGAAGGATGACGAGGACACGCTGGCACACGTGGAGCCGGAGGATCTGCTCCGATACGGCCTGATTCCGGAACTCGTCGGCCGCCTTCCGGTCATGGTCACCCTGCACGACCTGGACGAGGACGCGTTCGTGGAAATCCTCACCCGGCCGAAGAACGCGCTGGTCAAGCAGTACACGAAGATGTTCGAGCTCGAGGGCGTCGGTCTGACCTTCGATCCGAAGTCGCTGCGGGCCGCGGCCAAGAAGACGATCGAGCGCGGCACCGGGGCCAGGGGGCTGCGCGCCGTTCTCGAGCGCGTGATGACGGACATCATGTTCGACCTGCCCTCCCGCGAGGACGTTCGGGAAGTGGTGATCACCGAAGAGACGATCAACGAGGAGAAGGACCCTCTGCTCATCCTCGAGCCGGAACCGAAGCGGCGCGAGGCGTAGCGCGTCCGTGAGTTCGGACCGCACCGGATCGAGTCCGCCCCGCATTCACCGGGTGGAGTTTGCGGGCGCGATCGCCACCCCCGATCAGTCTCCACCCGGAGACCTTCCCCAGATTGCCGTCGCCGGGCGTTCGAACTGCGGCAAGTCCAGCTTGATCAACGCGGTGCTCGGACGAAAGAAGCTGGCCCGCGTATCGGGAACTCCCGGAAAGACCCGCGAGATCAACTTTTACGCGGTGAACGACCTCTTCTTCCTGGTCGATCTCCCGGGGTACGGGTACGCGCGAGCGCCTGAGGAGCTGCGGGACCGCTGGCCCCGCATCATCGACGCGTATCTGCAGGACAACCCTCGCCTTGCAGGGGTGGTGACACTCCTCGATGCTCGACGGGGTGTGTTGCCGATCGATCGTCGTCTGCTGTCGTTCCTGGCCGAAGCCGAAACGCCCGTTCTCTACGTGCTCACGAAGATCGACAAACTGAACCGGTCCGGCCGGCGCGCGGCGGTGGATTCCGTGCGTCGCGAACTGGAAGCGCCGGCGGACCAGGTTCTCGCTACCTCGTCGCGGACCCGGGAAGGACTCGAGTCCCTGGTCGAGAGCATCTTCGCCCTAGTGAATCCAGTGGAGGCAACGTGATCAGCAGGAGACCTTCGAACCCGGCCAACCCGGTGTCTCGCGCGGCCTCTGAGCCGGGCGACTTCGTTCGTCGCACGATGATGGGTTTCGCGGTGATCGTCGCGGCAGCGTGCGGAGGCGCCCCCGCCGGCGAATCTCCGGTCGGGGCGGAACGGGCGATGGCGCAGAACCCGGACGATGGGTGGAGCGAGTCTCTGGAAATCCCGGGAGCCCGACCGCTCCCTCCGGCCGGCTATGGCACCCTGTCACAGGACGACATCACGATCCAGTTGAAGGTTCCCGAGGGAAACCTGTTCATCAAGGCCACTCCGCTCACGGAGTGGGTCATCCGGATGACCGCGCCCGACACCTACCGCCGGCTCAACGGATACAAGGTCTCGCGTGGCGAGAGGATCCTGGACAGCGCTCGCAGGAATGGCGAGCGCGGGTGGCCGCTCGTGCTCTTCGTCACCTTCTACACCATCGCGGTGGAGAGCACGTACGATCCCTTCGATCTTCAGATCCGGGCCGCCAACGTCGTGTACCGGCCGTTCGACATCATCCCCGTCACCCCCGACTTCAATCGGGAACGAATCAGGCAGCAGGAGAGCCAGATCGCCCTCTACCTGTTCGACGGAGACATCGACCTGGATCTCCCGATCGATGTCGAATACAACCGGGTGACCAGCGGGCGGTGGTCGGGAATTCGCAGCCTTCTCGACCGGGAGCTCGCCAAGGTGATGGCGAGGGCGACCCCGTAACGGTGGGATTTCCGGTAGCCATACTCACGCGGGGGTAGCTGCGGGGGCAGGACCGATACGGAGGAAGCCTCAGACCTCGAGGTCGTACTGCCGCAGCTTGCGGTAGAGGGTCCGCTCGCCGATGCCCAGTCGCTCCGCCGCCTTGCGTCGATTGCCGTCCATCTCCTCCAGCGCGATGCGAATCGCCTCTCGCTCGACCTCGTCCATCGTCATGTCCGGGGTCACGCGGATGATGGGGACGTCCTCGGCCATCGGCTCAATCTCTTCGGCCGGGACGAGGTCCCCATCGCGCACGGTAATCTCGATCGGCGCGGCCGGCAGGTCCTCCAGGGGAAGACCCGAGACCAGCTCCCTGTGCCTCCCGCGATATCTCTCGAACTCCGCCCGCAGGTCCTCGAGGTCCATCTTCATCTCGACCAGCGTTCGGAAGATGAACTCCATCTGCGGAATGCGGGCGGCCACCGAGTCGCCGGCCCCGGCCTGGGACTCGATCTCGTAGGCGGAACTGAGCGCTCGCGTCGGCAGGAGCGAGCTCCCCCGTCCCGACCGGATCTCCGGTGGAATGTCCGCCGCCCGGATCACGGAGCCGGGGGCGAGCACCACCATGGACTCGACCAGGTTCCGGAGCTCCCGAACGTTGCCGGGCCAGTCGTACTCCAGGAGGATCCGCATCGCCTCCGGTGCGAGACCCTTGAACTCCCTGTCATGCGCTTCGCTCACGACCCGTATGAAGTGTCGGACCAGAATGGGGATGTCCGGCTTTCGGTCTCGAAGAGTCGGCAGCTCCAGGTGCAGCACGTTCAACCGGTAGTAGAGATCCCGGCGGAACCGGCCGCGGCTCACCGCCTGCCGAAGATCCTGATTGGTGGCCGCGATCACCCGGACATCCACCTGGATCTCCGTATCCCCTCCCACGCGCATGAACCGGCGTGTCTCGAGGACGCGGAGAAAACGGGTCTGCAGCGGCAGCGGCATCTCACCGATCTCATCCAGCAACAGCGTCCCGCCGTCGGCCAGCTCGAACATTCCCCGGCGTCTCGATGTGGCGCCGGTGAAGGCCCCTTTCTCGTGTCCGAACAGCTCGGACTCCAGAAGAGACTCCGGCACCGCGGCACAGTTCATCGCGATGAACGGGCGCGTGTGACGCGGCGACAGCGAGTGAATCGCTCGAGCCGCCAGTTCCTTCCCCGTACCGCTCTCTCCGGTGATCAGCACGGTGGAATTCACCGGAGCGATGAGGTGAATGCGGTCCAGGACCTCGCGGATCGCCTCGGTGCGTCCGACGATGCCGGTTTCCCTCTGCAGTCGGTAGCGATCGAGCTGGCTGCGGAGCGCGACCTGGACCTCGTCCGGGTCGGGGGGAGACGGAATTGCCTCATCGAGATCGAAGAGCTGGGCCGTTCGCCTCAGCTCTTCGGGATCGCTCTCCGGAACCACGGCGAGAAGAGGTGGCCGGGGGATCTCCCCCGAGAACACGCCCGTCACGTTGGCAGCCACGTCCTCATCCAGTCGACCGGTGAGCACGAGAGCCGGCTCCTCGATGCCGGGGCGGAGCCGGGACTCGACCTCCGAAATCGCCTCCACCATGATGACCTCGTGGCCATCGGCCTCGGCCGCCTCACGCACGGCGACCGCGGTCTCCAGGTCACCCATTTCGACAAAGACCTTCGCCACGACTATCTCCGCTCAGTCATGGGGTGCGTGTTCACCGCGAAGCAGCGCGATCGCGTGGTCTGCCAGCGGGGAAAGGACCTCGAGGCCGTCCGTTACCCCACCGGGACTGCCGGGTAGGTTCACCACGAGGGTGCGGCCGCGGATGCCCGCGAGACCGCGGCTCAGGGCCGCCCGGGGAGTGTTCTCCAGGCCGGCCAGCCGGATCGCCTCGGAGATGCCCGGGGCGAGTCGTTCCAGCACGCTTCGCGTTGCCTCGGGGGTCACGTCCCGCGGCGCGACTCCCGTTCCACCCGTCGTCACCAGCAGGTCGCACTCCGCCTCATCGCACATGCGAATCACGGCCGCGGCGATGTGGGCCGTATCGTCAGGCACCGTGGCGCGGGCCACCAGTTCGTAACCGCGGCCCTCACCCCACCGTTCGACCCGCTCGCCGGACTCATCCCGTCGCGTGCCCGCGACCACTCCATCCGACACGGTCAGCACACCGAGGCGCACCTTCGAGCTCGAGCTCACCGCTCCAGCGATCCGCCGTCGTAGAAGGGGAGACGCGTGATCTCACCGGGGACCTCACGATTCCGGATCGTGACCCGGACGGCCTCGCCGGGAACCGCTTCCGGGGGAAGATATGCCGTGCCGATCCCATACCCGAGGGTCGGGCTCATGGTGCCGCTGCGCACCGGCGCAGTGATCTCTCCCCACGTCACCTCGTATCCGGGACGTGGGAACCCTCGTTCGGTCAGCCTGAACCCCCTCAGCCTCCGACCCAGACCGGCCTCCTTCTGCGTTTGCAGGGCGCTCCGGCCCACGAAATCGTCCTTGTTCAACTTCACGAGCCACGACAGCCCCGCTTCCAGCGGAGACGTTCCCTCGTCGATGTCGTTTCCGTACAGGGCGTATCCCATCTCGAGACGAAGGGAATCCCGGGCGCCCAGACCGGCCGGAATCAGTCCGTGGCTCGCGCCGGCCGAGAGCAGCGCATCCCAGACGGATCGCGTGCTCTCGGGTGGCAGGTAGAGCTCGAACCCGGCCTCGCCGGTGTACCCCGTGCGGCTGATGATCCCCGGCACCCCGGCCACCCGACCGGGCTCGAACCAGTAGAAGCCGATGGAAGCGAGCTCGACGTCCACGAGAGGTTGAAGGATGGCCTCCGAGGCGGGTCCCTGAAGCGCGATCAACCCTACGTCATCGCTCTCGTCCGTGAGCTCCGCGTCGAAATCGCCCGCGTAGGAGCTCACGTGGGCCCAGTCCTTCTCGATGTTCGCACCGTTCACGACCAGCCGGAAGCGTTCCTCGTCGAGCCGGTAGACCAGGAGATCGTCCACGATGCCGCCATCGGGAAGACAGAACACGCTGTACTGGACCTGTCCGATGGCGAGAAGCGCCGGGTCGTTGGTCGTGAGGTGCGACACCAGGGCCAGCGCGCCCGGGCCTTCCACCAGGAACTCCCCCATGTGGGATACGTCGAACATGCCGGCCGTCGAACGCACGGCCTCGTGCTCCCGGGTGATCCCCGTCGGATACTGGATCGGCATTTCGAATCCGGCGAACGGGACCAGCTTGGCCCCGAGGGCCACGTGTGCCTCGTGGAGAGGCGTTCGCTTCAGAGTGCTCATGATGGGCTGCCTGGGTCCTTTCCATTCCGACGGCCGCAAATCAGGACGCCGGACCCGGTCGTGATCGAATCAGAGTATGTACCGCCGAAGGTCGTCGTCCTCGACGATCCGCGCCAGACGCTCGCGGACCGTCGGGCCGTCGATCTCGAAGCTCGACGGACCGTCTCCGTTCGGAAGGTCGAACATGATGTCTTCGAGCAGTGTGGTGAGCACCGTGTGAAGGCGGCGCGCCCCGATGTTCTCGAGGCTCTGGTTGACCTCCGCCGCGATGCGGGCGATCTCGTGGATGCCGTCTTCCGTGAAGCGGAGGTCGGCCCCTTCGGTCGCCACCAGGGCACGATACTGCGTGAGCAGAGCGTTCTTCGGCTCCAGGAGGATGCGGATGAACTCCTCACGCCCCAGGCTGTGGAGCTCCACCCGGATGGGAAACCGGCCCTGCAGCTCCGGAATCAGGTCCGAGGGGCGGGAGACGTGGAAGGCGCCCGCGGCGATGAACAGGATGTGCTCCGTTCCGACCATTCCGTACCGGGTCTGCACCGTGGACCCTTCCACGATGGGCAGGAGGTCCCGCTGGACGCCCTCGCGGGAGACATCCGGACCCTGGTCTCGACGGGCACCGGCGACCTTGTCCAGCTCGTCCAGAAAGATGATGCCCATGTTCTCGGCCCGCGCGACCGCCTCGTCCACCACCTCGTCCATGTCGATCAGCTTGTCCATCTCCTCGGAGAGGAGGATGCGCCGGGCCTCGGCGACGGTGACGACACGGCGACGCGTCCGCTTCGGGAGCATGTCCTGCAGCATCTCCCCAAGGTTGAAGTCCATCGACTCCATGCCCATCGTCCCGACATCGAGCGACGGAATCGAACTCTCCGAGACCTCGACCTCGACCTCCCGGTCCTCGAGCTTCTCGTCTCTCAGCAGGCCGCGCAGCTTCTCCCTGGTGCGACGGCGGCGGCCGTCGAGCGAGGCGTCCTCATCCTCTTCGAGCGCCGCCGCCCCGCCGGCACCGACCACGAAGGTGCGGGAAGATCCGTCCGGGTGGTGGGTGCCCTGCGAGCCGATCTCGGTCTCGGCGATGGGAGGAAGAAGCAGGTCGAGAAGCCGGTCCTCGACCCGGTCCGCGGCATGGTCCCGGACCTCCTCCTCCCTTTCGCTGCGGACCATGTTGACCGCGATGTCCACCAGGTCCCGGACCATGGACTCCACATCCCGCCCGACGTAGCCCACCTCCGTGAACTTCGAGGCCTCGACCTTGACGAAGGGGGCTCCCGCGAGCCGGGAGAGACGTCGGGCGATCTCCGTCTTCCCGACCCCCGTCGGCCCGATCATGATGATGTTGTTCGGGAGGATCTCGTCTCGCAGGTCGGGCTCCACGTTCTGCCGCCGCCAACGGTTCCGCAGCGCGATGGCGACCGCCTTCTTGGCTTCGTCCTGCCCGACGATGTACTTGTCCAGCTCCTCCACGACCCTCCTGGGCGTGAGCCATCCGAACCCGTCCGCACGATCCCGCTCGGCCGCGTCGCTCATCCGCCGAGCTCCAGGACCGTGATGTTCGAGTTCGTATAGACGCAGATGTCGGCCGCCACACCCAGGGCCTCCCGCACGATCGCCCGGGCCGGAAGGTCGGAGTGGGCCGCGAGGGCTCGGGCCGCGGCAAGGGCGTACGACCCGCCCGACCCGACGGCGAGGATACCGTCGTCCGGCTGGATGACCTCTCCCGTGCCGGACACCAGCAGACTGTGCTCCCGGTCGGCCACGATCATCATCGCCTCGAGGCGGCGTAGATACCGGTCGGAGCGCCAGTCCTTGGCGAGCTCCACGGCCGCCCGCATGAGATTGGCTGGATGCCTCTCCAGCTGGGCCTCGAACTTCTCGAACAGGGTCAGCGCATCGGCCACGCCGCCGGCGAATCCGGCGAGGATGTCGCCGCCCTTCATGCGGCGCACCTTGGTCGCGCCGGCCTTGACCACGGTATCCTGCATCGTGACCTGACCGTCGCCTCCGATCGCGACGTCGCCATCCCGCCGGACGCACAGTATGGTCGTTGCTCGAAGCGAGCTCACGGTCCGCTCCTCTCGCGGCGGGGTCACCGCCGTTCGTCCGTCTATCGTTCAGTCGGCTCGCGGGTGGGCCTGCTTGTAGGCCTTCACAAGCCGCTCCCTCGACGTATGAGTGTACACGCGGGTCGTGGAGAGGCTCGAGTGGCCGAGCAGCTCCTTCACCACGAGCAGGTCCGCTCCCTCGTCCAGCATGTGGGTGGCGAACGTGTGCCGCAGGGCGTGAACGGACAGCCCCTCCCCCGAAGCCACGCGCTCCAACCACGCGCCGATCGATCTCTGGGCCTGACGCCGCGACAGCCGGATCCCGCGGCGGGACACGAAGAGCGGCCGTCCCGCCCCTTCGAGCTGTCGATTCGACACTTCGGATCGCCGCTCAAGATACGCTTCCAGCGCCTCGCGGGCGCGCCGTCCGAGCGGAACGATTCTCTCCTTGCCGCCTTTTCCCACGACCTTCACCTGCTCGCGGTCCAGGTCCACGTCCCGGTCGTCCAGACCCAGCAACTCTGCCAGCCGCAACCCGCACGAGTACGCGAGCTCGATCAGGGCCCGGTCGCGCACGGCCAGTGGACGGTCCGCGGTGGCGTATTCCTCGAGCAGGACGAACAGGGTGTCGGCCTGGCTGCGGGTCAGATACCCCGGAAGCTCGTTTCCCTTCCGGGGCGTCCGGACCAGCCGGGCGGGGTTGTGGGATACGGCCGAGGTACGGTGTAGAAACCGATAGAACGCCCGCACGGCGGACAGCTTGCGGGCGACGGTCGATCGCGCCAGGCCCCGAGCACCGAGAGCCCCGAGCCACGAGCGGATATCCAGGCGGTCGACATCGTCCCAGCTCCAGTCGGCAAGGTCCACGTGTTCGGTCAGGAACGACTGGAAATCCGCGAGATCGCGCCGGTATGCCTCCACCGTGTTCGGAGACAGTCCTCGCTCGCTTTCTGCGTAGACGAGGTAGTCCTCCAGGGCCGAGCTCCGTCCGGCGCTCACGACGTTGCCCCGGCCGGGGTGCCTCCCGGCCACGCGTGTTCGGCCGCCCACGCCTCGATCGCCTCCAGGGCTCGCCGGGAATGAGCCCTGCGCCTCGCCTTCCGACCCCCGCGGACTCGCTCCTCGAGCGGATCGAGCAGACCGAAGTTGGCGTTCATCGGCTGGAAGTGCTCCGGCTCCGCCTCCCGGAGATAGCGGCACAGCCCTCCGAGCATGGTCGTCCCGGGCGGAAGCACGGGATCGAGGCCACGCTGCATCCGGTCCAGGTTGAGGGCCGCCATAAGACCGCTGGCGATCGATTCCGTGTATCCTTCCACTCCGGTGAGCTGGCCGGCGAATACGATCTCGGGATCGTCCGGGAGCCCACCGTGCGGAGTGAGCGCGCGAGGAAAGCACAGGTACGAATTGCGGTGAATGGAGCCGTAGCGCAGGAACTCGGCATTCTCGAGGCCCGGGATCATGCGAAACACGCGCTCCTGCTCCCCTCGTCTCAGTCGCGTCTGAAAGCCGACCAGGTTCCACATCAGCCCCCGACGGTCCTCGGCTCGCAGCTGGGCGACTGCGTGCTGCCGGCGGCCGGTCTCCGGGTGGTGCAGGCCGACCGGTCGCATCGGCCCGAAGCGAAGGGTGTCCCTGCCCCGATGCGCCATCACCTCGATCGGCAGGCACCCCTCGAAATACGGAACGTTCTCCCAGTCATGCCCCGCGTGAACATCCGCCTCGAGCAGGGCGTCGATGAACGCCTCGTAGGTCTCCTCGTCGAGGGGACAGTTCAGGTAGGCGGCCTCTCCCTTTCCCCACCGGGACCCCAGCCACGCGACGCTCTCATCGATCGATTCCCGCGAGAAGATCGGCGCGATCGCATCGAAGAAGGAGAGGCTCTCGGATCCGAGGCGCTCGCGGACCGATGCCGACAGGGCGTCCGACGTGAGCGGGCCCGTCGCGATGATGACGGGCGATGCCGGCACGAGATCGACCTCCTCCCGCAGAATGCGGATCCGAGGTTCCGACTCGAGACGCCGGGTCACGGCATCGGCAAACAGCCGTCGATCGACGGCCAGAGCGCTTCCCGCTTCGACCCTGCACTCGCGCGCCACGTCCAGGAGACGGCAGCCCAATCGCTGCATCTCGGCCTTGAGCAGGCCGTGCGGCGTGTCGAGGTCCTCGGACTTGAACGAGTTGGTGCAGACGATCTCGGCCAGGCGGTCCGTCTGGTGAGCCGGCGTCGGGCGCTCGGGCCGCATCTCGTACAGGTCCACGGAGTAGCCGAGATCCGCCAGCCGCCACGCCGCTTCCGAACCGGCGAGACCTCCCCCCACGACGGTGACCCGACGACCTGTCATCTCCATCCAGCCATCGATGGACCTGTCGATCTCAACGCCCTATTTCTTCCCGCGACGCTTGCTCCGGCGCCGTCCGCCGCGGGCGGCCCGGGCGGCCAGCAGATCCATCGCCTGTTCGAGCGTCACCTCATCGGGTGACACTCCCTTCGGAAGGGACGCGTTCACCTTTCCGTGCTTCACGTACGGCCCGTAGCGTCCGTCCAGCACGTTTACGGGCTTGCCATCCTCGGGGTGCGGCCCGAGCTCCCGAAGGGGTTTCGCCGCACCGCGCCGGCGCCCGCCCTTGGGTTGCGCCAGCAGCTCCAGCGCCCGGTCCAGCTCGACGGTGTAAACGTCGTCGGATTTCGCCAGAGACCGGAAGTCTCCCTCGTGTACGACGTAAGGCCCGTATCGGCCGATCCCGGCCCGAACGGGCTTGCCGTCCTCGGGGTGCGGGCCGAGATCGCGGGGCAGCGACAGGAGACGGAGCGCCTGTGCGAGCGTCACATCGCCCGTATCCACGCCCTTCGGCAGGGAGGCGCGCTTCGGCTTCTCCCCTCCCTCTTCCTGCTCCCCCAACTGGACGAAAGGCCCGTAGCGGCCGGTGCGGACGTACACGGGGAGCCCCGTCGCGGGGTCTTCGCCGATCGGATGTTCGGCGCGCTCCCGGTCCGCGATGAGCTCGGCCGCCTTTCCAGGCGTGAGGTCGGCGGGAGCCACGTCCTCCGGGATCGAGACCCGGATCGGATCCCCCTCGCCCTCGGCCTCCAGGAACGGCCCGAACCGACCGATTCGGAGCTCCCCTTCGAGGTCGTCGAAATCGCCGAGCGTCGAGGCTTGCCGTGGATCGATCTCGGATTCCCTCTTCTCGAGACGACCTTCGAACCCGTTTCCTCCGCGATAGAAGTCGTCCAGGAACTCGCGCCAGTCGACCTCACCATCCGCGATCGCATCGAGCCCCTTCTCCATCTCGGACGTGAAGCCCGGGTCCACCAGGTCTTCGAAGTGGGCCTCGAGAAGGCCGGTGACCGCGAACGCGATGAAGGTCGGCACGAGCTGCTTCTCCCGATCCGCCACGTATCCGCGCTGGCGGATCGTATCCACGATGGTCGCGTACGTCGACGGCCTGCCGATTCCCTCGTCCTCGAGAGCCTTGACGAGGGCCGCCTCCGTGTAGCGGGCCGGCGGCCGGGTCTCGTGCGAGTCCGGACGAAGTTCGAGGGTCTCCACCCGGTCGCCCGCCTGGAGCGGAGGAAGAAGTACCTCCCGGTCCTCGAGAGCCGCCTCCGGATCGTCGCTTCCCTCCACGTAGGCGCGCAGGAAGCCGGCAAACTCGAGCGTGTTGCCCCGTGCTCGGAACTCGACCCCGTCTCCGAGGATCGAAGCCGACACCCGGAGCTGCCTCGCCTCCGCCATCTGCGTGGCCACGGTCCGTTTCCAGATCAAGTCGTACAATCGGGCATCCACCCCGTGCAGGCGGAGCTCCTCGGCCGTCTTCATTGCGGTTCCCGCGGGCCGGATCGCCTCGTGTGCCTCCTGGGCCCCCTTCGCCTTGGTCTTGTAGTTACGCGGGGACTCGCTGAGATACTCCTCCCCGTACAACGACTCGACCTTCCGACGGGCCGCCCCCAGCGCCTGCCCGGACAGGTGCACCGAGTCCGTGCGCATGTAGGTGATGTGCCCGGCTTCGTAGAGACGCTGCGCCACCTGCATCGTCTGCCGCACGCTCAGGTTGAGCTTTCGGTTCGCCTCCTGCTGCAGCGTAGAGGTCGTGAACGGCGGTGAGGGATGTCGGCGTACGGGCTTCTTCTCGACGTCGGCGACCTGGAAATCGACTCCATCCAGCCGGGTGCGGAGAGCCTCGGTCTCGGGCTCGGTCAATACCACGACGGCCTCGGGGTCCTGCGGCTTCCCGGTGGCGGGATCGAAGTCCGAGCCCCGCACGGCGCGCACCCCATCCACCTGGGCGAGCTGCGCCTCGAATGCCTGTCCGTCCCGGGAGAACGTGGCCACCAGGTCCCACCAGGCGCCACTTCGGAATCTCCGTCGCTCCCGTTCGCGGTCCACCACCAGCCGGACGGCAACGGACTGCACGCGACCGGCGGACAGCGGAGTGCGACTGATCGGATCGACGGGGGAGATCTTCTTCCACAGGAGCGGTGACAGCCCGTAGCCTACCAGGCGGTCGAGGATGCGCCGCGCCTGCTGCGCGTCCACCTGGTTCAGATCGAGATCGCCGGGTTGTTCGACGGCCTCCCGCACGGCCCGGGCGGTGATTTCGTTGAAGCGGACGCGCCGGAAGCGGCGGCCATCGTCCTCGTCGTATCCGAGCTTCCTGGCGATGTGGTATCCGATCGCTTCGCCCTCCCGGTCGGGGTCGGTGGCGATCAGGATGTCGTCGACCGTTCGCGCCTGTTTCTTGAGCTGGTCGAGCAGCTTGCCCTTGCCCCTGACGGTGACGAACTCCGGCTCGTAGCCGTTGTCCACGTCTACGGAGAGGCCCTTCTTCGGCAGGTCCACGACGTGGCCCACCGAGGCCTCGACGACGTAGTCGTCTCCGAGATACTGACTCAGGAGCCGCGCCTTCTTCGGCGACTCGACGATGACCAGGTGTCTGGCGTTCTTCGTGCTCGACATCGATGTCCGTGAGGGTTCAGACCGTTCCGGGGGCGCGCCGTCGTCCCGCGAGCTCGCTGATAATCTCATCCACGACGTCGGAAGGCCTTCTGTGATCCGTGCGCACGTGGACCTCTGATTGCCGGTAGGCCGGAAGCCTCCTCTCCAGCAGCTCCTGCAGTGCGGCTTCCGGGTCCGGGCCCGCCAGAAGAGGGCGAGTCCTGCGTTCAAGCGCAAGTCTCGAGGCAGCCGTCGCCGGATCGACACGCAGCCACACGCGGATCGACCCGGGCCACACATCCCGCAGCTCCTTGCGCGCCATCCACCCTCCGCCGGTCGAGACGACGGTCTCGGAGTCGACCTTCGCCTCGAGGGTGACCTTGCGCTCCAGTTCGCGGAAACCGGCCTCGCCTCGCCGGGCGAAGATCTCCGACACGGAAAGGGCCGTGAGGCGTTCGATCTCGGAGTCGAGATCGATGAAGCTCCACCCACGTCGCTCGGCCAGAAGCCGGCCCACGACCGTCTTCCCCGCCCCGCTCAGGCCGACGAGCACGACGGGCCCTGGTGGAAGGCGCGGGCCGGGGTCGGGGAGCGGCGCCGGTTCCTGCGACATCAACCCCAGCCGTTCGCTCTCTCGCCGGCCCGCTCGAGGAAGGTGTTCAGGTTGTTCCGCGTCTCGGCGAGCGAGTCCCCTCCGAACTTCTCGAGCGTGGCGTCGGCCAGCACGAGGGCCACCATGGCCTCACCGACCACCGCCGCGGCCGGTACGGCGCACACGTCACTGCGCTCCCGGACCGCCTCCGCCACTTCCCCGGAGCGCACGTCGACGCTGGCCAGGGGCTTTGTCAGCGAGCTCAGCGGCTTCATCGCCACACGAAGAACCAGAGGCTCACCGGTCGTGGTGCCTCCTTCGAGTCCTCCCGCGTGGTTTCGGGAGCGGCGGAATCCGCCGGAGCGGACGCGCCCCGATTCCACGGCGATCTCGTCGTGCACCTCGGAGCCGCGTCGTCGCGACGCTTCGAAGCCGAGGCCGATCTCGACCCCCTTCATCGCCTGGATCGACATCAGGGCCCCGGCCAGGCGGCCGTCGAGCCGTCGATCCCAGGACACGTGACTTCCGAGCCCCACGGGCACTCCGCGCGCGACCACCTCGAACTCCCCTCCGAGCGTGTCCCCGTGCTCGCGGGCGGCATCGATCGCCACGATCATCTCGGCCTCGGCAGCTGGATCGAGACACCGGAGATCCGAAGCATCCGACCGCCGGTTCAGGTCCTCGGGCCAGGAATCGGGCGCGGACGCGGTCACCGGGCCGATACGCGTGACATGGCTGGCGACCGAGATCCCCATCTCGCGCAGGAAGCGCCTCGCCACGGCGCCAGCCGCCACGCGCGCCGCGGTCTCCCGGGCGCTGGCGCGCTCGAGCACGTCCCGGGCATCCGCGCGATCGTACTTGAGCATCCCGACGAGGTCCGCGTGTCCCGGCCGCGGAAGGTAGACGCGCCGCAGGGTCTCCTCGTCGGCTTCGGGCCGCGGCTCGACCGCCATGGCGGACGTCCAGTTCTCGTAGTCCCGATTGGGGATCCAGATGGCGATGGGCGATCCGAGAGTCTCTCCCAGACGTACGCCGGCGACGATCTCACCCGCGTCCTTCTCGATCTTCATCCGGCCGCCCCGACCGTAGCCGAGCTGGCGCCTGGCCAGGTCCGCGGCCACGTCCTGCGGCTCGATCGGAATTCCGGCCGGCACGCCCTCGACGATGACGAGAGCCCCCTTGCCATGAGACTCGCCCGCCGTGGTGAACCGGAAGTGCTGGAGCATGGACGACCTTCCGCGTGGAGATGCCGGCGACCCAACGGTTCGCAGTATATGTCAGAGCGACCGGACGCAAAACGCGGGGCCGGGATCGACCCGGCCCCGCGGATGCCATCTGCCGGAGCGAGGGCGGCCCCGCGGGGTCACCCGTTCCGCCCTACGGCACGATGTGGGGCGTCACGAGGATGATCAGGTCGGTCTTCCGCTCCTGGTTCTTCGTCGTGCGGAACAGCGCGCCGAGGACCGGCAAATCCATGAGAAGAGGAATCCCGGTCTCGCTGCGATCCACCTGGCTCAGCGTCAGTCCGCCGATCACCATCGTCTCTCCGTCGTCCAGCAGCAACCGTGTCTGGCCGACCTGCTTGAGGAAGGTGAAGCCGATGTCGGGAATGTCCGTCTGGATCCCGGATCGTTCGGCGTGCACGTCAAGCAGGATCTGGTTGTTGTTGGTGATGTGCGGGGTGACGTCGAGAATGATCCCCGTGTCCTCGTACGACACGGTGGCCGTGGCCTCGACGTTGCCGCTTCCCGTGTCCAGGACCCGGACCGGCGTCTTTTCGCCGACCTGGATCCGGGCATGGTGGTTGTCGACCACCTGGATCGTCGGGGCGGCCTGAACATCCGAGAGCTTGTGCTGCTCGAGGGCCTGCAGCCACGCCGACAGCGAGAAGTCCCCAAACGCCACCGAGGCCAGGATCTCGAGAGAGGGTGACAGGACCTGGTCATTGGCGTTGGCCAGCAGCGCCACGGAGTTACCGCCGAGGTCGACGAGGGTCTCGTTGGTGAGCTCGCCCGGATTGAACGGGTCGGGAACCGCGATCACCTGATTGATCGAGTTCCCCTGCATGTCCTTGAGGTCATAGATGATCCCCAGCTCCATGACGTCGGTGCGATCCACGAAGATGATCTTCGCGTCGATCGCGACCTGCGGGGTCTTGACGTCGAGGTTGCGGATCAGGCTGTCCATTCGCGCCACCACGGAAGGAGCATCCGTGACGATGACGGAGTTGGCGCCGAGGTACGGCACGACCTGCCCTCGATTCGGGGTGGCCAGCTTCTCGAGCGTCGCCGCCACGGAGTCGGCGGACGCATAGTTGACCTTGAAGACGCGCGTCTCGGTCTGCAACGTATCCCGAGCGCGAATGCCTTCGAGCTTGTCGACGATCAGGATGCCTTCGGACTGAAGGCGCCATCCGAGCCCCTGAGAAGCCAGGATCGCGTCGAGCGCCACGTCCCATCGCTGATTGCGGATGTCGACACCCCGCACCGTCATCTCCGCAGCATCGGTGCTCGGAACGATCGACACGCCGGCGAACTCGGAGAAGCCGGCCAGCACCTCGAGCATGCTCGCGCTGTCATAGGCGACCGTCACTCGCGCCAGCTCGGCCGACTCCTGGGGCGTGATCCTGGAAGTGGACGGAAGCGCGGGTGCGGACGGCGTGGGAGAACGATCCGTCATGGCTACGGTACCCGTCGTGACCGCACTGCTGCTCCACGGCTCGAACGCGCCCCCGGGATTGGCAAAGCGAACGGTGTAGAAGCCCTCGTCATCGAGGATCTCGTAGCTCGCCGGTCGGGCGAGGTCGAAGACGAGCCGGACGACATCGTCGCGGAACTGGCTCGAGCGCAGGCGGACCACCCCACCACGTCCGATCCCTTCGAACGACTCCCCGGGAAGCTCGTTCACGGCTCCGTGGACGTCGAGAATGAGGCGAGCCGGGTCTCTCAGAATGAAGTCCCGGACCTCCACATCGCCGTTCATGATGACGGCGATTTCGGTCATATCTCCGGACGGGGAGATCCGGACCTCCTGCACCCGACCCGCGGGCGCCACCGCCCACAGGGCCGTCAGGAGAGTCGCGAGGACCTGTTTGCCGATCATCCGTGCTACTCCTTGTCCGTGTTCTTCACGCGCAGCGTTTCCTGCCGGCTCACACCGAAGACGGTCACCAGGAAGACCGCCTCCTCCGGCGTCACGTCGAGCAGCTGCGCACCACCTACGAAATCGCCTTCCCAGACGCGGTACCGCCGCTGGGTGGAACGATCCACCAGGACGACGATGCTCCCCGCCTCGGGGCTGTATATGATGCCGCTGAGCTCGAGATCCTCGAACCTCGGCCCGAGCTCCGCGCCCGCCTCGAGAGGCTTGAACGGATCGCGGCGACCCTCCCGGGCGTACGTGAACGTCTCCCGCTCGAGCGTCGGAACGTCCTGCGCTCCCACACCGTCAGCCGGAGCGCTCTCCTGCGCCACGAGGCCCGGCGCGGCGATCAGCATCGCCACGAGGATCATGAGCGCGGTCGCCCTGCCGTTCGCCATCATTCGCCGACCTCCGGACTCCCGCCATCCGCCGCTTCGGGCGCCAGCACGAACGTCTCCAGCCCGAACGAGGCAGAAACCAGCTGCCGTCCGCTCGGCGTCTCGCCCGCCGGCGTGACCTGGGTCACGTGAGGCCGAACGATCCGATCGAACGACGCCACCCGGGTCAGGAACGTGGCCAGAGCGTGATAATCGCCCTGGACCTCCATCTGCCACTGCTGGCGCAAGAAGTACGCCCCGCTGTCCGCGGGCTCGGGAAGGCTCGGCTCCACGTTGATCAGTCGGAGATCGAGGGCCTGGCTCTGGGTAGCGATCGCCTCGTAAATCGCCGGAACCTCTGCGTTCGACGGCACCAGCCTCTCCACCAGCTCGAACCGGGTCTCGGCCGCATCGATCCGATCGCGCAGCTGCTGCAGATTGCCCACCCGCGTCTCGGCGATCTGGTTCTGCGTCTCCAGGTCCTCGGCCCGGTCCATGAGCTCCACGATCTGCTCGGCTCCCGGCCGCTGGATGAAGTTGAAGTAGAGCGCCCCGCCCGCCAGAGCGAGCACGATGACGAGCAGCAGGGTCTGCTGACGCTGGTCCTGGGGAAGGATCGCCATGTCAGCCTCCTTCTCCCGCCACCAGCGAATCCTGGGGCTCCGCGTAGGCCACGATCAGCTTGAAGGAGTGCGCGCTGAAGCCGTCGAGATTCGTCTCCTGGCTTCCGAGGATGCGCACCTCACCGACGAACGGTGACTCCTGGAGCCTCCGCACGTACGCCGTGATGGCGAGAGGGTTCGCGGCCATGCCATCGACCTGGACCTGAAGGTCGGGCAACGGGCTGGACTCGCGAATCGAGGTGAGCCAGGCGTAACTGGGGAGCGCCCGGCTGAATTCGTCGAGAAGATGCGGCCACACGAAGCGTCCCTCGTCCAGCCCCTCGAGCAGCTGCAGCCGCGCCTGCACCTGGGTCTCGCGAGCGATCAGGCTGTCACTCAGGGCCCTGAGATCCGATAGGCGGGCCGAATCTTCGACGGCTCCGGCGATCCTCTCCTCGAGTTCCCCCCGCTGGCCCCGCTGCGAGAACCACATCCAGCCGACCAGGAGAAGCACCACGGCGGGAACGGCGATCGCAGCCACGAGCCACGGGTCTCTGCCCTCGGCCGGTCGAGCGGACTTGAGCCACGCGGGCATCGCTCGGGGGCGTCCCCGTCTGCGCCTCGTCGACCCTTCCGGGTGGAGATTGACCTCGATCATCGTCGCGCCCTCACGCGGCCTCTCGAAGCGCCAGACCGACCGCGAGCATCATCATCGGGCCCACGTGCTCGAGGTCCATGCCCTCCACCGCACCGGGCTTGACGCTCAAGACCTCGAGGGAGCTCGCCACGCGGGTCTCCACGCCCAGTCGTTCCGCCAGCGCCTCGACCAGACCGGGCACGCGCACCCCGCCTCCGCACAGGTACAACCGCCCGAGACTCGCCCCCACCTCCTGGGTCTCGAGGAACGCCGTCGCCCGCTCGATCCCGCGACCGACCTCCTGGGCTCTCTCGTACAGGAAGTTGCGCAGGCGCTCATCCACGGAATCGCCTCGCAGTACCGCCTCCGCCTCGTCCGCAAGCATCCCGCGCTCGCGCTGGAGATCCAGCGAAAGCCGCCGGGTACCGAAGCTGAGGTCCCGGGTGAGCACCGGAACGCCGTCTTCGAGGATGTTCACATTGGTAATCTCGTGGCCGATGCTCACGAGTCCCGAGATGCCCTTCATCGCCTCCGGGTAGTTGACCTCGAGGGAATTGTGCAGCGCGAAGGCGTCGACGTCTATGATCCGGGGCGCGAGGTTCGCTTCCTCGAGAAGCGCCACCTTGTTGTCCACGAGCTCGCGCTTGGCCGCGACGAGGAGGACGCTCATCTGGAGCCCCTCGCCCTCCGGGTCCGTGATCTCGAAATCGAGCTGGACGTCGTCCATGTCGAAGGGGACGTGCTGCTCGGCCTCCCACCGTATGACGTCCCGGGCGTCCGCCTTCTTCATCCGGTCCATCTGGATCGGCTTGATGATCAGGTCCCGACCGCCGACCGACGCGACGACGTCCCGCTCGTGAATGCCCTCATCCACGAAGAGCGCATCGATCGTCTCGGCCACGAGGCCCGGATCCATCACCTCGCCTTCGACGATCGCGTCCGCCCCCAGGCGACGCACCACCAACCGCTCGACCTCCGGCGCGTCGCCCGAGTGGTCGATGACCGCGACCTTGATGAAGCCGCTTCCCACGTCGAGGCCAACCGTCTTTTTCTTCCGGCCGATGCCGAATAGGGCCATGATCGACTTCGTTCAGCGAGATGGTTGTCGGAGCGACGGATCGGCCCCATCACAGTAGAGCCGCCCGTTTCCGCGCGTCAATCCGGTTCGGACGGACAGGGGCCGTGACCGCCGCCGCAACTTCACCTGCCTGTGGCGTGTTCGCAACGGTTCATCTCCTGCCGCCGTCTTCAGGGGGCGCCCAGCCTGCGCGTCACCCAACTCCGCGGACCGGCCCCTTCACGGGCGCGGACCGTAACCCTGAGCTCCATGAGGCGAGGGCCGATCCGGGTCGTGTCCACCGAAACGTCGGTGGAGCGGACTCGCGGCGATCGGCGATCCGTCTCCAGCACGTCCACCACCAGCATCGCCTGGGCCGTTCGGGCCGCAGCGATCCGGGCCATTCTCGCGGCCTCGATTCCGATCGCCGCCACACCCAGCACGGTCACGCCGAAGAGCGCGATCGCCACGATGACCTCGGCGAGCGCCAATCCGGCCGCAGACGGCCGCGCCTCCCCGGTCAGCGCGCGCAAGAACTCTACCACGCCATGAAGCCGAAAAACCGGGCCATCAGGGCCCTCTGCCGCCCTTCCACCGTGCATATCGCACGAAAACGTGTCCGAATCCTCCTCGTGCGGCCGCGTCACGGAATTCGGCGGCTCTCGACCCTCAGACGGCCGAGGAAATTGGATACGATCCTCACCATCCGGTCCCCGCGATACAGGTAGACGCTTCCGGGCGCCGCCTGGCCCCGAGAATTGAACCGCAAGGTGGCCGGACGGAGTCGGACGGAGTCGACCCGGACCTCGCCACCGCGGCCCACGGACGCCGCCGCGAGACGTCGGTCCGAATCGTCCAGGAGCACCAGATCGCCCGACCCATCGAGCCGAAGCCGGACTCGTTCCCGCCGCGCCACGGCGAGAGACCGGGCCAGGGCCATGTGATTCCGCACCGATCGGGTGGCTGCCTGCATCGACAGGGCCGCGCCGAGAGAGCGGAAGCCCCCGGCGCCCATGGCCAGCAGAGTCGACAGCACTGTCAGGGCGATCAGCACCTCGGGGAGCGTGGCCCCCCGTCTCCCCCTGCGCGCTTCAGGTCGATGGCTCGCCCCGCGCCGAATCTCCCGCAATGGAATGCTCATCTGCTCCCTCGCTTCGCCGGGCGTCCGCCGAGTGGGATAGGCTAGCCACCGGCATCAACGAAGCGTCATGGGAGCAGCGTCAGGGGCTCGAAGGCTCCGTTTCTGAACAGGAGGTACCGGCGTCCCGGAAACGCGGCCACGAGCTCCAGGTTACGGCTCCGGAGGTCGCGGGCAATGACGAGCGGGCCATCGAGCGTCGGCGCCTGGTCCGCGAGGAAGGGAAGGTAGTTCGAGTACCCGCGGCGATCGTAGGCGATCTCCTCGAGGCACGCGGGAGGGATCGCGGCGCCGGGAAGGAGGCGCAGCGTCGGATCCCCGTTGGAGACGCCGGCAGACGCGGGAACCGGTGCGCCGCCTGCCCCGAGAAGGGTCAAGGCGGCCTCCGTCCGGCTGCCCGACCATCCCTCCGTCTCGGCCTGCCGAAGAATGAACTCGATCGCACAGTGATCGCTGCGCCGGTATGCGGTCTCCGCCAAGGCAGCCGAAACGCCGATCCCGCGCATCCGGGCCAGGAGCCGGTTGCCCCAGCTCACCGGCACGAACACCAGGGCATCGCGAATCCCCTCCCCGTGGGCCTCGGCCGCCATGTCCACCTTCATGCTGGCCAGACCCGACCGGTACACCTCGAATCTGCGGGGAGCGGAGTAGAGACCGGCGTACAGGAGGCACAGGACGACCAGAGCGGCGACCGCGCCGGACAAAGGCACCCGGGTGATCGACAGTCCGGACCACAGGATCCTTCCAGACGACCGTCGAAGCAGCTCAATCAACCCGCGCGCCGTGAGAGGCAACAGGAAGGCGAGTCCCGAATACAGGTAGCGGGGGCCGAGGAAGGCATCCCGGTGCCAGTAGAACAGGTACGCGACCGGCAGAGACAGGAACGCGGCCATGAGCCTCTGGTCCCAGTCGCGCGTAGCCCACCCGGCGGCAAACAGGAGGCCGGCCGGGATGAGGGCGGGGATCGGCCCCTCGAAGAGCAAGGAGGAGAGGAGAGAGAGGTCCGTCAGCTCGTTCCGGAGACCGGCGAGGGGCGTGTGCACGTCGCCCCAGGGCGTGGCGTGAAAGCCCAGGCCGTGCTGATCGCCCCACAGCTTCACGTACCCGGGCAGGAGAGGGTCCCCGGTGGTCGCCGCGTTGTACACCAGGTATATCGCGACGCCGACCAGGGCCCCGGCGCCGCCCAGAAGGACCGAACTCAGATCCCGACGGCCCCACGCCGAGCGCGCCACGAACGGGGCCATCGCGAGACCGATGGCGGCGGCCGTCAGGGGACGACACAGCAGGGCCCCTCCGATCGACAAACCGGCGGCGAAGAGGCTTCCCGGGGAGCCGCCGTCTTCCCACCGGGCGATCCAGTACAGAGACAGGGAGACGAAAAAGAGCGTGGAAACGTGATTCATGTGGCTCGCGCCCATGAACCAGAAGAACGGAGCCAGCGGAACGAGAAGCAGCGTGATCCGCGCCGTCGGCAGATCGTACGCCCGCCGTGCAAATCCGTACAGCAGGAGAGCCGTTCCACAGCTGAGGAGCACGGGCACGAGCCACACCGCCGAGAACGGCACCCCAAGGGCGAGGAGCGCGGAATGACCGGGCGGATACTGGGAGTACCACCTGCCTCCGTCCACCAGCATGTGCTGGACCGCGAAGAAGGCCTCCCCGGGAGGCGCCGGCGCGGTCAGCCTCGCGGTCGCGAAGATCCGGGCCTGGAACACCTGGACCACGCTGTCGACGAGCAGCGGACGTCTCGCGAATGCGAGCCACGAGGTCGTCAGCAGGAGCCCGAGGAGCGCGAAGATCGAGGCGGCCGGAAGCCATCGGGCGCCGCCCTCTTCGCGCCCCAGCGCATCGACGCAGCGAGCCGTCCACCTGGCGGGGACGAGGCGTGCAAGCAAGACGGCCAGCGTCCCGAAGACGAAGAGGCCGAGCAGCGCCTCGGAAGGAGGGACGAGTCCCCGGTCGGCACCCATGTCGCCGAACAGCCACGACAGAGGAACGAGGGGGGCCAGAAGCAGGAGCCAGCCCGCGGCTCTCCCGACGGTCCCCGGCTTCACGTTCGCCGCCGCGCTTCGGCGGGACCGGGCCACGGGGTCCGTCGCCCGGCGCTCAAGCCGAACCCGCGTCCTCGTGAAGCGATGCAACGTCCGCCGATGGCGGCGCTGTCAGGTTGCGGACGCGGCCGACGATCCAGGGGGGTCGTCCCTTGGCCTCGTTGTAGATGCGGCCGATGTACTCTCCGATCACCCCGACGGCGATCAACTGGATGCCACCGAGGAAGAGAATGGACGTCATCGTCGAGGCCCAGCCGAGGATCGCGGCGCCGGAGATCAGCTTCTGGTAGAGCACGTTGAGCAGCACGAGAAACGCGATCCCCGACACGATGAAGCCCATGATCGTGGCCAGCCGGAGCGGAATCTCGGAGAATGCGAAGAAGGCATCGGTGGCCATCCGCGCGAGCTTGAGCAACGACTGCCGGGGCTGGCCCGCGTACCGCGGCGCCCGCTCGAACTCGACACCGGTCTGCCGACCGCCCACGTAGGCCCGGAGCCCGGAGACGTACCGGTCCCGCTCCGGCATCGTGTTCAGCACGTCGACCACCGAGCGATCCATGAGCGAGAAGTTCCCGGCGTCCGCCGGGATGTCCAGGCTGCTCAGCTTGCGGAGGATGCGATAGAACAGGTTGAACAGGGCTCGCTTGGGGAGAGACTCCTTCCGCTCACGCTTCACCGCGTACACGACGTCGTAGCCCGCTTCCCACCGCTCCGTGAGCAGGGGAACCACCTCGGGTGGGTCCTGGAGATCACCATCCAGGAGAACGACGGCGTCGGCACGGGTCATCGCCAGGCCGGCGGAGATGGCCAGCTGCTGGCCGAAGTTGCGAGACAGGTGCACCACCCCTACCCGCGATTCCTCGGACGCGAAACGTGCGAGGAGATCGGGCGTCCCGTCGCGACTGCCATCGTCGACGTAGATGACGCGCCATGCGTACGGAAGGGCCTCGAGCGTCTCGGTCAGCCGGCGATTCAGCTCGGGAAGAATCGCCTCTTCGTTGTATACCGGAACTACGGCATCGAGCGTCTTCACGGCTCCTCCCGGTCGGGATCCCGGTCTCGGTCCGGTTGCCAGGCGTACAGTCCCGCCAGTTCCACCCCGTCCAGCTCGACGGCCAGCTCGGGACGGACGTTCGCGTAGATCCGCCAGTGATACGGTCTGAAGGATGCCTTGCGCGCCACGAGCAGAAGATAGTCCGCCGGCATTCGTTCGGTCACCTCGATATCCTCCCGCAGCATGCCGTGGGCCTGGAGCCATTCGTAGTGATCCACGTTCGGCCAGGCCGACAGCCGGGCCCCGGGCGGCAGGGCTCGGTTGATCTCCTCCAGAAACGCGGGCGTGACGGCCTCGAGCCAGTACGTCGTCTCCATCCCGGCCCGGGCCGCTCCCCTCGGGCCGCCGATCACCTCGTTGTAGTAAGACAGGTAGTAGGGCGCGACCCTCGAGGTCTGCGCGAACGCGGGCACGAAGAACAGCGCCCCCAGAACGAGGGCGGCCGCAGAGCGCCCGGCCTTCGGTAACCGGTGTCGGGCGATTCCGACCATCGACGCGAAGCCACCTCCCGCCAGAACGGCCACGAACGGAAACATGGGCAGCCAAAGACGTACCCCATCGTGGTTCGGCGAGCCGGGTGCCGCCATCAGGGCGATCCAGAACAGGATCTGCGTGAGGCAGAGGCCTCCCACCGCGTCCCTTTCCCATTCTTTGGCCGACACCCAGCCCCCCCAGACGCCGAGGACGAGGATCGACAGCGGCACGGTGATCAGCGTCATCACCATGGCCTGGTGTCCCGGAACCTCGTAGCCCCACGCCCGGCCGAGGTAATACGTGGCGATGGGAATCGTCTCGCTCCGCGACGCGCTGTCGCTCACGAGGCGGAGGGTCTCGGCTACCGGGTCGTGCCACATGAGCGGGTTGAGGAGCCAGGCGACGATCAGCCCGCCGATTCCCCAGCGAATCGCGCCGATGAGGGCGTGCTTCGACCGACCGTAGGCGATCATCCAGAGGAGCATCGCGAGCGGCAGAAGATAGCCCGTGAACTTCGTCGCGAGTGCGAACCCGAGCGCGAGGATACCGACCACCAGGTAGCGCTTCTCGTCGCGCGTGACGTAGAGAGCGAGACCTGCGGAAGCCGCGAACCAGGCGCAGGCGAGCACCATATCGGTGGCAGCGATGTGTGCGTGTCCGATGACTCGAGGCATCAGCAGAAGGGACAGCCCCGCGCCGATCCCGGCCATCCTGCCCCATGCGAAGCCGGCCAGCCAGGTCACGAACGCCACGAGAAGGCAGAAGAAGGCCAGCGGCGTCAGCCGGTAGCCGGCGACCGTCCCGGTCCATCGGCCGAAGGCGCCCTCCGTCGCGGCCATCACCAGCTTGTAGGCGGGAGGGTGGGGGTTCCAGTAGCGACGCCAATCGAAGGTGCTTCGGACTTCCTCCTGACTGAACAGGCTCAGACGATCCGGTCCGTCGGCGATCCGCGACGCCCACTCCTGGATTCGGCGGGTGGAATCGAAGTAATACGGCTCATCCCACGCGATGCCCACGTCATCGAGCCCCGGGTAGAGCGAGGCGAAGGCGACGATGGCGAGCAACGCGCCGGTCCAACCCACGAAGCGCCGCGCCGACCGTTCTTCGATCATTGGGTCCGGTACACCATGAACAGGGGCACTCCACGAAGCGAAACGGCGTAGGCGGGCGTTCCCCCGAAGTCGGCGAGGGCTGACTCCGTGCTTCTCCACTGGGCCCGGCGGTTCAGGACGAAGACGAAATCCGCCGGCAAGGCGTCCCGATCGAGCGCGACCGTCGTGAAGCTCTGCGGACCTTCGCACCCGAGCGACACCCCGGGCGAGCCCTCCGGTCGGGTCAGCCGGGTCTCGGCGCGCCACCCGCTCGGCGCCCATCCGATGGCCTGGTAGAAGCAGATCTCCTCGATGAAGAAGCCCGGATCGATCCTCGCCTCCGGCGGTATGATCCCCGAGAGATCTTCCAGTGCCGAACGGTTCAGGACCTCCTTCAGGTTGCTGACCTCCAGCCCCTTCTCTTCCGCTCCCTCGATTCCGCCGACCAGGGCGTTGAAATACGAGAGCTGGTACGGATGAACCTCGGCCGTGCGGAGGGCAGCCGTGCCGACGCACGCGAGGATGGCCAGGGCCACGATGAAGTCCCGTCGCCTCTCGGTCGCCGGGTACCGATTCTGAATCACTCGGGTGGCCCCTTCCCCGATCGCCACCGCGCCCGTCCCGGCCAGCACGCAGTAGAGAGGAAACAGGGGGAGGAACAGGCGGACCCCGTCATGCATCGGCGCGGACGGAAGGGCGAGGGCGCCGTACAGGACCGCCATGTTGATCAGCACGAGCCCCCGCAGAGCGCCGCTGCGCGGAGCGATCAGACCCGTGAGGGTGGCCAGCAGCAGGGGAACCGGTATGACGATGGCCGTCCAGACGTACGGGTAGTGCCAGGGGGGGCGGAACGAATAGATCTCGCCGAAATACAGCGTGGTGATGCGGGTCGCTTCCACCGAAGCCCGGTCGAGGCCTGCCTGCAGGTAGTCGCGCACCCCCTGGGCCGGGTCGATCCACATCACCGGGTTGACGGCGAAGAAGACGAGCGCGCCCGCGAGGCAGAGCACCAGGAAGGCGGCAAGGCCGCTTCGATTGACCACCAGCCACGCAGCCAGCACCGGCAGGAGGAGAAGTCCCGAGAACTTCGTCGCCGCGGCAGCGCCCAGGAGCAGCCCGGAGGCGAAGAACCAACCTGATCCTCCCTCCTTCACCGCGACATCCAGGCTGGCGATGGACCCGAACCAGAACGCTGCCAGGAAGAGGTCCGTATGGGCGAGGTGACCGTGGGCGAACAGGACCGGCATCGCGGGTACGGCCAGGCCGGCCGCGATCCCCGCAGCGAGGGACCGGGATCGCCACGCCGTGTAGGCTCCGACGGCCGCGGCGAGCGCGGCGAACGTCAGCATCACCGCCCCTCGATACGCCGTGAGCGGATCCACGAGGTCTCGCAGAAGGACCCATGAGAGCCCGCTCAGCTCGCGCGACAGCGGCGGATGCGGGATCCGTTCGATGTACCAGCGCCACTGCTCGAAGACCCGGTCGGGCTGAATGGCCTCCATCGGCGTCCCGGAGAGCAGCGCCTGTCCCAGCTCCCGGGCCCAGGCGAGCTGACGCAACGAGCCGTAGAAATAGTTGCCGACATCGCTCGCGATCCCGTAGTCCAGGGCGGTGAGAGCGGTCACCGGCAGCGTCACGGCGAACAGCCCGAAGGCGAGCCACCGCAGGGCGGTCGGCGTCGGCCACCGCCTCGGCTGCCGGATCATGCCGCCCGCCTCCCGGAAACGGCCCAGGCCGACACGAGAACGAGCAGCCCGATGGCGCTGAAGGCGGCGCCCAGCCGAACCGAGCCAGGATCGAAGCGGAACTCGAGCACGCTCTCGCCGGCCGGAACGACCACGGCCCGGAACACTCCGTTCGCCCTCAGCAGTCGAGCTTCGGCACCGTTCACGGTGACCTTCCAGCCCGGGTACCATCGGTCACTGAGGACCGCCAGCATCGGCCCCGAGGCCCGAACTCGCGCGGATACCCGGTTGGTGCGGTCGGTCCGCTCCAGGACCTCGCCCGTGGCCCCGGGATCGATCGACTCCGGTGCCGCGACCTCGAGCACCGCGCTGCGGCCGAGCGGAAAGTCGTCCTCCAGCACGCGCCGGAGAGCCTCGGCCGGCCCGTTCCGCTGCTCCACCGCGGGGACGAGGTACAGGCGGGACACCGGGTCCGGCACCGCGTACAGCCGGATCGGAAGCTCCGGGTGCGAATCGACGAGCGTCAGCCCGGCGATCGAATCGGCCCCGGCGGTGGCATCGGCGTAGTATCCGACGTTCATCGCGCGGAGAAAACGAAGCGGGTCGTCGCTCCACGCACGCATGGCCGCCTCGTGGGTGAGCGCCACGGAGACCAACTCCACGCCCTGCAGCCCGTCCTGCATCGGAAAGCCGAAGATCTGTCCGACGTTCGGCCCCATCGTCTGGTAGTCGAGGTACATGTTCGACAGTTCCCAGGCCCCCTGCACCTTCACCACGCTACCCATCGCGGCCCGGTGCGGGGACCCTCGGTACCGCACATCGCCCCTCGGCGTCATCGACTCGTCGAGAGCGCGCGCGGTCCAGGGCGGAGTCCGGTAGATGTCGGCTTCGACGGACGGGTTGACCTCCCGGTGCGCCGTGCCGAGGTCCACCGCCGCGAGCACCACGAGAAGTGTGGTGGCGAGCCCGCGGCGCAGGCGGCCGGATCGATACAGACCCGTGACGACGGCCAGGCACGCGATCAGGACGGCGATCCGCACCGAGATGCTCCCGTACAGGCGACCCGCCTCCTGCGGCTCCCGACACAGCATCGCTCCGTCGAGCCAGTCCCGGCACGCGTTCGCGAGACCTCCGTCGACGGCGTACAGCCACACTGCGAACGAGGCGTACAGGGCGGCGCCGGACAGGAGCGGCACCCAGACCTCCGCCTTCGCCCACCTCGACACTCCACTCCGGCTCTTGCGATCCGAGGGGCTCGAGTCGCGGTCGAGCCACCGGTCGGCACCCCGGGCCGCGAGCACGCTCAAGGCGAGCGCCGCCGGGAGCAGGAACTTCTCCGGGTATCGGAATGCCCTGAACGGCGGCAGCCCATCGAACAGCGCCCGGTACAGGAAACTGTGGCTGCCGAGGGCCAGGAGGATTCCGATCGCGGCGACGCCGACCCAGAACGAGGTCCATCGGAGCCCGCGGCCGCGGAGCACCCCGATCGCCGCGAGGACGAGAACGATCGCACCCGGATAGATGCTGAGGATCCAGGGCACCTCCGTGCTCGCCATGTAGCGGGTGGAAAAGCCGTAGGTGCCGGCCCGGAGCGCAGGCGGAAACAGGAAGTGCCAGGCTCCGGCAGGATCGAGGGAGCGGGATGCCGCATACTCCAGCTCGATCGGAAGCGTGCGCACGGAGTGGCTCACGTACTCGGCGAAGGGGAGCAACTGCACCGACACGAGGAGGAGAGCCAGCACGCCGGCGATCGCGAAGGCCGCGGTCTGCCGTCCTCCGCCGAGTTTGCGGTCCTGCACGCCGAGCAGACCATGGGCGAACACCAGCAGGAGAGCCAGGGCGAGCATCTGCGGCTCGCCGCCCAGGAACGCGACCCCGCACAGGACCGCGAACAGCAGAAGGTCTCGGACCCGCTCCCCGTCGATGACCCGGTCCCACGACAGGAACAGCCATGGCACCCAGGCCACCGTCTGCAGGTTGTTCACGAAGTTTCCGAGCGACACGAAGAAGCCGCCCAGCATGAAGGCGACGCCTCCGGTCACCGCCCCCGGCCAGCCATGGCCCCAGCGTCGCAGGAGGAGCGCCATGCCCGCTCCGGCCAGAGGGTAGTGCAGAACGACGAGCCAGTCGAAGGCGGCCGGCATCGGGAGTCCGTACAGGACCGCGCTGCCCGGATAGAGCAGCCCCGGCTGGAGCGATGCGAAGAACGGTTCTCCGCCGGCGACCCACGGGTTCCAGAGCGGCAACTGGCCCGAGCGGACCGTGGAGGCGAGGAAGTGCTTCATGGGGTAGAAGAAGGGAGCGACATCGCGGCTGAAGAACGCCTCGCCCCGAAACAGCACACGGTCGAAGAAGAGGGCGGCGAGAGCGAGGAAGAAGACGGCGGCGGCCCCGCCGGGAGACACGACGCGCCGGACCCTCGCGGGTATGCCGGTCAACCCGACCTCCCGTGCTCGGGGGGAGCACCCTCCGGATGACCGAAGGGCGCGCCGGGAGTTCCCGACGCGCCCTGGTCAGCGATCTTCAAGAGAATCGAAGATCCGGAAGGGATCCTTACGGAGACTTCTGGATCTTGCCCTCGACCGTGCTGCCCGTGCCGACCTCGACCCAGTACGAGTTGCCCGAGCTGTTGTGCGACGCGGTGACGCTGTAGCCACCGGCCGACGCGGCCGACGCCGTGATGCTGATCCCGGTGCTGGTCGTGAAGTTGCCCGCGGCCAGCGCGCCCGGACCGTACGTCTGCTCGTCGGCGAAGTAGGCCTCCTGGGCGGACATCGCGTTGCGGACGTCGCTCTTCGCCGTCGCGTCGAACGCCTTCTCCTTCGTGCTGGCGAACTGCGGAATCGCGATCGCGGCGAGGATGCCGATGATCACGACGACGATCAGCAGCTCGATCAAGGTGAAACCCTTCGTGTTGCGGAGCATGAGTCCTCCATCGGTTCTGGTTCGTGAACGGTTCTTCTTCCGAATGCTCGCTTTCGTTCACCGTTGGAGGACCTTGCCTCCGGCATCGGGTAGTGGCAGACCGTGTGCCGGTGGCTTTCGGGAATCTCAACACCTTATCGATCATGTAGTTACGTGGCACATGAGCGGATTGCGAGGCGGGGCGCCGACTGCGTGCCATTGCACTCTGCAAAGTTTGCGTGCCGTACTGCAACGGTTGACCGGTCAGGCTTCGAGGTCATACCGCTTGATCTTGCGGTACAGCGTGCTCGGATCGATGCCCAGCACCTCGGCCGCCCTCGTCTTGTTGCCGGCCTCGGCGCGCAGCACGTGCTCGATGTACGCGCGCTCGATGATGTCGAGGGGGGGATTGGCGGCCGGCCGGTCCTGCACCAGGGGCTCGGGCGGGGCCTCCCGCAGTCGAGCCGGGAGAGCTTCGGGCTTGATCGTCGCACCCGCGGTGAGAACGACCGCCCTCTCGATCACGTTCTCGAGCTCACGAACGTTCCCGGGCCAGTGGTACTCCTTCAGCACGGCGAGGGCCTTGGCCGACAGTTTCTTGGCGCCCTTCGGGTCGCCTTCCGCCTGCTGAGCCAGAAAATGCTCCGCGAGCAGCTCGATGTCCTCGTCCCGGTTCTTCAGCGGGGGAAGCTCCAGCGTGATGACGTTGAGCCGGTAGTACAGGTCACGCCTGAAGCGCCCTTCCTCGATGTCGCGCTCCAGGTCCCTGTTCGTGGCCGCGATGAGGCGCACATCGACCGGGATCGCTTCCGTCGCCCCGACCGGGATCACTTCGCGCTGCTGCAGTACGCGCAGGAGCTTGACCTGGGTCGATGGAGCCATTTCGCCCACTTCGTCGAGGAAGAAGGTCCCGCCGGAGGCGGCCACGAAGAGCCCCTCCTTGTCTCGCACGGCGCCGGTGAAGCTGCCCTTCACGTGTCCGAACAGCTCCGACTCGAGCAGTCCCTCCGGAAGCGCCCCGCAGTTGAGCGACAGGAACCGGCGGTTCGACCGGGGCGACAGGTCGTGAATGTACCGGGCGAACACCTCCTTGCCGGTCCCGCTCTCCCCGCCGATCAGAATGGTGGACTCGCTGTCCGCCACGCTCTCCGCGAGGCGCAGCGAGGCCTCGAAGGACGGGCTGACGCCGATCGGTCGGCCCGCCTTCAGCGTCTGCTGTTTCTTGAGCTCCCTCTTGAGACCCGCGTTCTCCTGCTTCAGGCGGCCCCAGTCGAGGGAACGACCCAGAACGGCCAGCAGCTCGTCGTTCTCGAACGGCTTCTGCACGTAATGCGTGGCCCCCAGGTTCACCGCCTGGATGGCGGACTGCAGCGAAGCCTGCGCGGTCATCAGGACGACCGGCGTGTTCGGGTTCGTCTTCCGGATCTCCTCGAGCACCTCGATGCCGCTCATCTTCGGCATGCGGACATCCGTCAGCACGAGATCCGGGTCCTTCTCCTTGAACGCCTTCACGCCACCGGCCCCCGTGAGCTCGGAGATCACCTCGAAGCCCTCGCCCTTCAGCAGGACGGTCAGCGTCTCGATCAGGCTCTGTTCGTCGTCGATCAACAGAATCAACGGCTTGTCTCGCATGTCAGCTCCTTCGGTGCCGGCCGGTGCCGGGTCGTGGGTTCGTTCTCGTTCGGCGGGCGGGGTCGGGCCCCGACCCCGCTCAGCGTCTCGTCACGATCGGGTCGCTGTCGGAATGCGTCTTGGCCCCCGAATCGGCCGCCCTCTCCCGTTCTCGGGCTTCCGATCGGTCTCTTCCTCTCCCCGACCGGCGCGGCAGCACCATGGCGAAGGTCGCCCCTTCCCCTGGATTCGAGCTCGCGATCAGGGCCCCGCCGTGCGCCTGCACGGCGCGGTGCGCGATGGACAGGCCCAGACCGCTCCCGCCCTGGCGGCGGGTATAGAACGGGTCGAAGATTCGGGCCAGGTCTTCCGCTTCGATGCCCGGACCGTCGTCGATCACCCGGATTCTCACCGGGTGGCCGAGAGAAACCTCGGAGGGCACGAGGTCCGGTCTCAGCGCATCCGCCACCACGCGCACGGTGACCGCTTCCTCGGGATCTCCTACCTGGACGGCATTCAGCACGAGATTGAACAGCGTCCGATGCAGCAGCTCCGGGTCTCCCCACAGGTTCGACATGTCGTCGAGCACTTCGGACTCGATCGTGGCGCGCCCCTCGGCCGCCGGGTGACGCCGCACGGTCTCGATCACTTCCCGCATCAGCCGCTCCACCTCCACGGGCTTCCTCTCCGCCACCCCGACGCGGGCGAAGTCGCTGAATTCACTCAGGATCCGACTGAGTCGGTCGGATTCCCGCACGATGAGGCGAGCGAGGATCTGCTCGTTCTCGTCGGCCGTCGAGCGCGCGGACAGCTGTTCCACGGCGCTCCGAACCGAGGCGAGAGGATTCTTCAGTTCGTGGGCGAGAGAGGCGGAGAGCTCGGCCACGGCCTCGAGCTTGCCCGTCCGAAGGCGCAGGTTCTCGAGTTGCTTCACGGCCCGCAGGTCCTGCAGAAGGACGACGTGTGATGGACCGGCGCCGACGTCCTGGAGCATCGTCGTGCTCACGGACACCGGAACGGGATCCTCGCCTCTTCCCTCGGCCTCGCGCCCCGAGACGTCGTGGATCTCCGCCTCCCGATCCTGGATCCGCCGACCCGTCTCGATCGTCTCCCTCACCGCCGAGGCCACCTCCGGTGCACGCCGCTCCAGTTCCGGCAGCAGGTCCCGCCCGAGCAGGCCAATGTCGTCGAGGCCGCAAAGGACCGATGCAGCGATGTTCATGTAGACGAGGTTGCCGGAGGCGTCGAGCGTGATGACACCGGAGGGAATGTTCCTCAGCACGTCCGCCGTATCGAGCCTCAGGCGGTGAAGCTCGCCCTCGACGGAGCGGAGTTCGGATCGAACCTGACGGAAACGCGCCCCGACCAGGCTCGCCGCCACCGCGACCAGCATCATGATCAGAACCTGAAGCACCAGAGTCGAGGTGCTCGTGTCCGCCCCGAAGACCAGGTTCACCACCAGATAGAGCACGCCCGCCGAGAGCGCCGTGAGGATCGCCGAGCTCAGCGGAAGGACGAGGGCGTACCCGGCGGCGAGAGCGATGAAGAGGGATACGAACGGGCTTTCGCTCCCGCCCGTGATGTACACGATCCCGTTGATGAGGGCCACATCCAGCACGGCCTGGGAGTAGAGGAAACCGAGACCGATCTCCCGTCCCTTGCGATGGCTGAGCCGGTACGCGATCGGGGTGAGAAACGCGGCAGCGGCCAGCCCGACGATCGCGATGAGCGAGAACTCGGGCGACAGCGAACCCGGCGCCTGTCGCTCCAGGAGGTCCCCCACGAGCACGGCCGACCCGAACACGGCCAGCGAAATGACGAGGCGGGCCGCGTAGATCCAGTACAGCACCTGCAGCGGCTCCAGCAGAGTCGCTGCCCGGCGGTCAGACCTGCTGGTACGGAGCAATTCCTGGCCGTGCCCTCGTGTCGTGTGTACCGCGCCGGGAGGGTCCCGGGAGCATCCGGAGCGCCGTTGCAATTCGCCTGTTCTGTCGAGCCTAACGTAGACAAGGGAGTGCAGAACGCAAGAGGCGGTCGGAAGTTCGTGCGGGGGCTGGAGAAACGGCACGCCGCGGGCGGCGTTTTGACGAGGCTAGATCCAGTCGGGAGGTTCGTCGAACACGGACACCGCGATGAAGCGGCCGTTGCGTACGGTAGCGGTCAGGGAATGGACGCGGTCGGAAGTGTGGCATCGCAGGGCACGCCGGATCAGGGGTCGATCCACCGCAGATGCGTCCTCGTCCGGTGCCGCCGCCGGCCACAGCCCGACGGCCCGGGCGGCCTCGGCGAGGCTCGCATGTCCCGGATCGAACGAAGCCGTCCAGGATGCGATGCGCAGGGTGTCTTCCCCGGCGAGACGAACTCTCAGGCTCATCTCGGGAGAGCGGAACACCATCCAGACCTCGTTGCCGGTCTCGCGCCGGGTGACGGGAGACCCGAGACGTCGAACGAGCTCGGCCTCCTCGAGTCCGACGAGGCCTTCACAGGAACTCACGTGTCGCCTGCCTCCGTGCGGACGGGTCGAGAGAACGACGGCCGGGGGCCGCCGGTCACTGCATCGTATTGATGATCCCGAAGATCGGAAGGTACATCGCGACGATCATGCCGCCGACGACCGTACCGAGGATCACGATCATCAAGGGCTCCATCGCCTTGAGCAGCGACTCGACGGCCGCGTCGACTTCCTCGTCGTAGAAATCGGCGATCTTCGTGAGCATGCCGTCGAGGTCACCGGTTTCCTCTCCGACGTTGATCATCTGGGTGACCATGGGAGGAAAGACCCCGGAAACCTTGAGCGGCTCAGAGATCGACTCGCCGCCCGCGATCGAGTTCCGGCTGTCCATGATCGCATCGTGGATGACCCGGTTTCCGGACGTCCGGGCCGTGATCTCGAGACCGTCGAGAATCGTGACGCCGGAGCTCAACAGCGTTCCCAGGGTGCGGGTGAACCGGGCGACACTTCCCTTCCGGGCGAGGTTTCCGAAGATCGGAAGGCGGAGCACGAACCGGTCCCAGGCCAGACGCCCGGATGGCGTAGCGATCCACCGGCGGAACAGAAACACGCCGCCGGCCACCCCGCCGCCGAGGGCCCACCAGTACGACTGGAGCGTGTCCGAGGCCATGATGACGACCCGCGTGGGAAGCGGCAGGGCCTGGTCGAAGCTCTCGAACATCTGCTGGAACGTGGGGATCACGAAGAGGAGAAGTACGACGATGGCCGTAAGCGCCACGACGCCGATCACGGCCGGGTAGATCATGGCGCCCTTGATCTTGCGCGTCAGGGCCTCGGCCTTCTCGAGGAACACGGCCAGCCTGAGGAGGATCGTGTCGAGGATACCGCCGGTCTCGCCCGCCGCGACCATGTTCACGTACAGCGGACTGAAGACCTTCGTGTGGTCCCGCATCGCGTCGGCGAGCGTCTTCCCGGACTCCACGTCGTGGAGGACTTCCTGAAGGGAGGACTGCATCGCCTTGTTGTCCGACTGCTTGGCGAGGATGTCGAGGGCCTGCACCAGCGGAAGGCCGGCGTTGATCATGGTCGCGAACTGCCGGGTCATGATGACCACGTCGCGGGTCTTGACCTTCCCGCCACCCGGCACCTTGATGCCCTTCGGCTTCTCCCGGATCGAGACGGGGATGAGACGCTGACGCCGAAGGTGGGCGATCACCTCCTCGCGGGTCGCCGCATCGTACTCCGCACGCTTGAGATCGCCGGATACGGTTCTCGCGCTGTATGACCAGACTGGCATGGCTCCGATCGCTCCTTCGGGTCTCAGACGGCGGCGGGCTCGACCTCGCCGATCATGCGCTTGAGCTCCGTGGGATCGGAGCTCACGCGCATGAGCTCGTCGAGAGCGACCTCGTCGCGCATGTACAGGGAGTAGAGGGCATCGTTCAGGGTCTGCATCCCGAACTTCTTACCGGCCTGCATGGCCGAGTAGATCTGATGGACCTTCTCGTCGCGGATCAGGGCACGGATCGCGGGCGTCGCCACCATGACCTCGCAGGCGACCACTCGGCCCCGCCCGATGCGACGCGGGAGCAGCGTCTGCGTGACGACCCCCTCGAGGACGAATGACAGCTGGGCTCGGACCTGGTCCTGCTGATGCGCCGGGAACACGTCGATGACGCGGTTGATGGACTCGGCCGCGGAATTGGTGTGCAGCGTCGCGAGCGCGAGGTGTCCGGTCTCGGCGATCGTGAGGGCGGCCTTCACCGTCTCCAGGTCCCGCATCTCGCCGACCAGGATCACGTCCGGGTCCTGCCGTAGCACGTATTTCAGAGCGTTCTCGAACGAGCCCGTGTCGCTCCCGACCTCGCGCTGATTGACGAGGCAGCGCTTGTGCTTGTGAACGAACTCGATCGGGTCCTCGACCGTGACGATGTGCCCGGATCTCTCCCGGTTGATCTTGTCGATCATGGCGGCCAGGGTCGTCGACTTACCGGACCCGGTCGGACCGGTGACGAGCACGAGGCCTCGGGGCTTCTCGGCCAGCTTGGCGATCACCGCGGGCAGGCCGAGCTCCTGGAACGAGAGGATCTCGAACGGGATCTGGCGGATGGCCATGGCCACGGTACCGCGCTGCCGGAACACGTTACCGCGGAAGCGAGACAGGTTCTGCACCGAGAAGGAGAGGTCCAGCTCATCTTCCTGCTCGAACCGCTTCTTCTGCTGCTCGGTGAGAATCGAGTAGGCCAGCGCCTGCGTATCTCTGGGCCCGAGCTGCGTTCCGTAGCTGCTGTCCTCGAGACGCCCGTCGACGCGAAGCTTGGGCACCTCCCCCGCCGACAGGTGAAGGTCGGAAGCCCCCTTGTCGATCATCTCCTCGAGAAGTGCGCGAAGCGTTCCCGGTGCTGATTCGCTCATCTGATTCCTCTTCCGTTCGTCCGTGCACCCGGTCTCCGGGTCACGCGGCGGTTTCCTTGATCACTTCCTCCAGCGTCGTGATTCCCTTCCGGACCTTCACCAGGCCATCTTCACGGAGCGTGATCATTCCCTCCGAGATGGCGGTCTTCTTCAACTCATCCGTCGATGAACCCTGCAGGATCAGCCTTCGCAGTTCGGGGGTCATGGGCATGACCTCGTACAGACCCTGTCGGCCTGCGTAGCCGGAACCGTTGCAGGCATCGCACCCCTCGCCGCGGAAGAACGTCATGGAAGCGGTCTGTTCCGCCGTCAGTCGCGCGGCCTGCAGGACCTCCGGCAGGTAGGTGGCCTCGGTCCGGCAGTTGGAGCAGATCCGGCGCACCAGCCGCTGGGCCGTGATGCAGTTGAGGGCCGAGGCCACGTTGAACGGCTCGATCCCCATGTCGATCATTCGGGTGATCGTCGAGGCCGCGTCGTTCGTGTGAAGCGTCGACAGGACGAGGTGTCCCGTGAGCGCCGCCTTGACGGCGATGCCTCCCGTTTCCAGGTCCCGGATCTCACCCACCATCACGATGTTGGGGTCCTGTCGGAGGAAGGCCTTCAGCGCGGCCGCGAAGGTCATCCCGATTTCGTTGCGCACCTGCACCTGATTGATCCCGTGCAGGTTGTACTCGACCGGGTCCTCGGCCGTCATGATGTTGACTTCGTCCGTGTTGATCCTGCTGAGCGCGCTGTACAGGGTGGTCGTCTTACCCGACCCGGTCGGGCCCGTCACGAGAACCATCCCGTACGGCTTCGAGATGGCCTCGAGGAAGTCGGCCTCGGCCTTCTGCTCCATCCCGAATTTCTCGAGATCGAGAGTGAGGTTTCCCTTGTCCAGGATCCGGAGCACGATCTTCTCGCCGAACAGGGTCGGAAGCGTGGAGACACGAAAGTCGATCACCTTCCGCCCGATCTTGATCTTGATGCGGCCGTCCTGGGGCACGCGACGCTCGGCGATGTTGAGGTCCGCCAGGATCTTCACTCGCGAGATCAGCGCTGCCTTCATTCGAATCGGCGGCTTCATGATCTCCTGAAGCGCCCCATCGATCCGGTACCGGACCCGGAGGTCCTTCTCGTAGGGCTCGATGTGAATGTCGGATGCGCCACGCCGCACGGCATCGGTCAGGAAGCCGTTGATCAGGCGGACGACCGGCGCCTCCTCCACCTGGGCCTGCAGCTGCGTGGTGGAGTAGACCTCTTCTTCCTCCTCCACGACCTCGACATCCTGTTCCTCGAGCTCTTCGAGAAGATCTCCCAGCCGATCGGTGGCGACCTCGTAGTACTTGTCGATGGCCATTCGCAGCGAATACTCACCGGCCACCACCGCGTCGACGTCGAAGCGGGTGATGAACTTCAGGTCGTCGACCACGCTGAGGTCGGTCGGATTGACCATGGCGACCGTCAGCGTGCGACCGACTCGGCGAAGGGGCAGGACCAGGTGCTTGGCCGCGAAGTCGGCGGGTACGAGCTGGAGGATCTTGCTGTCCACCTCCACCTCGGACAGGTCTACGGCAGGCACCCGATACTGGCGGGACAGCAGGCGAGTCAGCTCGGTCTCGGACACCGCTCCGCTGGAGACCAGCGAAAACCCGAGCCGGGTTCCACCCTGCTGCTGTTCCTTCAAAGCCTTGTCGAGCTGATCGCGCGTGATCAGGTTCTCGCGCAGCAGCAGCTCTCCGATCTGGCTCTGTTCGAGTGAAGTTGACGCCATCTCGCTCCACCGGATGTCGGATTCTATCCAGTTGATACCGGCTCTTCGGGGCCGGGCCGGCCTCTGTTTCGTGACGGGCACGCAAGCCCGCAGCGTCGGGATTCGAGCAAGCGCCGTGCCCGGTGTGGGCCCTGTGCCACACCCGGTGAGCCCGTGGAACCGGCCGGCTGGTTCTCGGCAAGGCCGGGTTTTCGGGTCAGAATCGGACTTGTGGGCGGATTCGACGCAGTACGGCGGGGCCGATACCCGGCACTCGAAGCAGATCCTCGGGTTCCTCGAAGGCGCCCAGCCGCTGGCGCGTGGCCACGATCCGGCCGGCCAGGGCCGGTCCGATCCCCGTGATTTGCTCCAGTTCCTTGATTTGTGCCCGATTGACGTTCACGACCGGGCGCCCCCCATCCGGGGTGGCCCGATCCAGCCGCGAGGTGGCGCGGGCGAGGTCGAGGTGCGGGACCAGGGCCTCCAGGGTGCGGGGACCGATCCCGGATACGCGCAACAGGTCCTCCGGCCGGCGGTACACGTCCCCCCGCCTCCTCGCTTCGAGGATGGCTCGCGCCCTCGACGGCCCGATTCCGGGGAGCCGGCGCAGCTGAGCGGCCGGAGCGGTGTTCGGATCGATCCGCTCGTTCGGGCCCAGCGGGACGCTCGCGGCCTCCTCCTCGACCACCCCGCCGGACACCGTCGCGAGCGTCGACGAGAGATCGATCCTCGGGCGAGCCGGCGCCCCGTCGGCCTCCATCCACGAGAAGTCATCCGCCTCCGGACCGAGCCCCAGGCGGACCGCCGCGCCCAGGAGCAGAAGCCCGGTGGCGAGCAACAGGGAACGCGCCTCGGTTGCGTTGAAGTACGCCATCCACCCTCCTCTCGAAGGGAGATGGCGGCCGCTCTCAACGGAGGGTCAATCGCTCAGCGGTTGAACTGGGTCTAGCCCTCGGCCGCACGGAAGTAGAAGCGTCCGAAGATATTGAAATTGAACTGGTTGGATGTCTGACGCCGGCCCACCTGGCTGCCCCTTCCCGCCCACGAGAATTGCACTCCGAGCGAATAGCCCGTGAAGTCCGTGTCGAGGGCGAAGGTCACGTTCTGGGTCGTCTGGTCGGTGTGGGTGGTGCAATCGTCCAGGAGTGCCTGGTCCACCTGGCCCGTGCCCGATCCGCCGAGTGCTCTGCAGTCCGCGTTTCCGTTGAACGAGTAGTCGAGTGACACGCGGAGGTCGTTCTTGACGAAGGAGATGAACCCCGGAGGAGGCAGGAAGCCCGAAAGCCGCACCGAATGGGACGTCCGGTTGGACTGGCTGAGACCGGTCGCATCGAGGCGCTCCGAAGCCGTGTTGCCGACGTCATAGGTCAGGTTGAACCCGCTGGTCAGGATGAACACGAGGCCCAGGGAACGCACGGTCTGCTCCGCGCTCCGGTTCTGTCCCGTCGTCGTGCTCGTGGTCGTGTTCTGCGTGCGCCAGTCGCCCTGCACGTTGATGTCCCGCACCCACCCGTCCAGGAAGCCCGGGACCGGCACGTCCCGCCACCGCAAGCCGAGCGACGGCCACTCGCGGTCGTTGACCCGTCGCTCGTTGAGCACCGTATAGGTGATTCGATCGCTCGTGCGGTATCCCACATCCAGGTCCAGGCCGAGGGGGAACTGGTACCCGCCGTCCACGGACCAGGAGCGATTGTCGCCCGCCGCGGAGGCCGTATCCGCGTCCATGATCCTCATCTCCTGGAACCCGGTCAGGACGAGCTGGTCCCAGAGGTTGGGCGCCAGGGGCCGGCGGTCGTACGCCGCGGTGAGCCCCTTCCTCCAGTCGATCCGGACCGGGAGAAGTCGGTCCCAGAACGCCCGCAGTCCCGCGGTGAGGCCGGTGGCCTCCTGGCTTCCCGGGATTCCGAACGCCGTGAGGAACTGGTTCGGACGCACGTCGAACTGGAACCCCAGATCGCGCTGCATCGAGAGATCCCGGACGAGGGCCGTGTCCCCGTTCACGTTCTGCAGGTAGGAGACGTTCCGGTTCGTCCGATACGCCGTGGCGAGCGTGAAGTCCGTGTCGAACCAGCTGGCCAGCCGGGGACGCCAGCTCAGGTCCGTGCGAACGTCGCGGCTCATCTCCCACCCGACATCGAAGCCGAGAAACGTCCGGGACTGGCTCTCGAGGGCTTCCTGGCCCGCGGGCTGCTGCGTCCGGAGGTCCGGATTCACGAGATCCCGCGTGGACTGGAAGTTGAATCCCCACACCACGGACGGGAAGGGCTGCAGGGTGAACCCGGTGGTCGGCCGCAACAGGTACTGAAGGTCCACGGTCGGGGTCACCTGGGCATCGGTGGCCTGGTAGGTGCTCGTCTGGAACCGCCGTCGCGTGCTGGTGGACTTGTTGAGATCCGCCGCGAGGCTCAGCCGGCGTGGCGTCCAGCGGAATCTCAGGTCCTTGAAGTTCTGCATCACGACGCTCTCGGATATGAAATTCGGCAGAGCGTCGACCGCGGACCGCAGGAACCCGGGGATGAGCGGGAACGACTTGTCCACCACCTGCCGCGACCAGCCTCCCGTTCCACTCCAACCCGATCCCTGCGCCTCGCTGAGCGTCGTCGTCGTGCTGCTGCTCCGCGAGCTGTAGCCGAAGCGCATCCCGTCGATGGTCGCCCGCAGCAGGGGACTGTTGGAGCGCTGCGGCTTCGAGAGGGCGACGGTCCAACGGGTTTCCGACGATCCGCCCGTTCGCAGGCTGTCGCCGAGGGGCGCGCTGAGGACGTCGGTCTGAGGGAGGAAATACGGATCTTCGCTGTCGGAATTGTGCGAGAAGCCGATCGGAACCGCGAGCCCCCAGGCATCCGGAAGGAACTTGCCGAACTGCAGCGTGGCCCGTGTCCCCCAGTCGACGTTCTGGACGAAATTGGGCTTCTCTCCCAGCTGCCGGAAGAACGGGTTGACCGTGTTCACGTTTGCCTGCAGGGAGAGCACGTCCGCCATGTCCACCTGGAGATCCGCCACGGCCGCGACGCCGTTGTCATCCGGAGCGTCGTCGAGTCTGAGGTCGTCCACCCACACCTCGCCGGGTCCGGCGTCCACCGTGCCCACGTTCTCGACCCCGAGGGCGATCTCCCGAATGGCGGACAGGTTCGGCGCCCGGGACCGGTCGTTGATCACCAGGGCCAGCGTGCTGTCCGCATCCGGAAACACATCCACGTCCCAGAGAGTGAAGGTCGTGTCTCCGGGGAGATTGGAGCCGTTCGCGTTGATGAGGCGCTCCGCCTCCGCTCGCAGCGCCAGCAGGCGCCCGAAGTCGATGAAGTCCTCGGGGAGCCAGTCCGTGCGCTCCGGATTGTCCGGCGAATCCCGGAGGGTCGTCCGGTACATGTAGAAGTTGTTCGGATCGAACCCGAGGCGAATGTAGAAGCGGAGGATGCCTGCCGCCCCCCAATCGTCACCCTGCGCCAGGCTCCAGGCCCGCAACTGGCCGTACGGAAGAAAATCACGTGGACTGTCGGTGTACTTCCGGTAGACCTCCACCCGCTGTCCGACCGGAATGTCGGAAAAGGCGATCTGCAGCGATTGCTCGTTGATCGCCTGGGTCGAAAGGCGCAGCTCATCCGTCTTGTCCGCCTCCTGGTCGTTGATGCCGGGAGGTGACACGTACCGGGCATCCACGGTAGAGATCGGCCCGACGGCGACCTGGCTCGCCGTGCCCGGCAGTTCACCGATCGGTCCGAGCACGCTTCCCGTTCCCGCTCGCTTCAGCCACGGCGATCCCGTGAACTGCATCCGGCTCAGCAACACCCGCGCATTGACCGCGCTCGCGAGAGTGATCCGCACGTACTTGACGTTCTGGCGCTCGTTTCCGGTCGTGTTCTCCTGGAGATCCGGAAACTGCAGGGGCAGCCGATACAGGTTGAACTTGAATTCTCCGTTCGTCGGGCGGTTCAGGTATTGGGACGGCTGCGTGAGCGGGACGACGAAACGGATGTAGCGCTCATCCGTATTCAGGAAGTTGTCCCGGTTGAGATCCTCGCTGTCCTCCAGTCCGTTGTTGTTCGTGCAGTTCGCGCGCTCGTCGCCGAGCGGCCAGGCCGACGCGTTCGGCTGGGAGACACAACCGGTTCCCCACAGCCCCGTATCGTCCTGATTGCCCCACACGCCGACGATCGGATCGACCTCCTGATTGAGCTCTCCGATGCCCGAAGGCTGGCCGAGCGAATCGGCGACCAGAGCGTCTTCGCTGACCACACCGATGTCGACGATGAGCGCGAGGCTCGGATCGACATTGTCCAGCGTCGATGCGTAGAACTGCAGGAACTCGCTCGTGGTCAGATCGATGCCCGTCTGCGACAGGACGGTGGTGAGCGACGACCACCCCGGGCCGCCACCGTCGGGTGGATCGGTGGCCGTGAGCCACAGCACGGTCTCGCGTGTCCCCGCGTTCAGCACGGTGAGCTGGGGATCGATCTGGTTCACGAGCAGGGATCCCTGCAGGTTGCCGTTCTGGTCCTCCCACTGGGACTGCCACACCGTGTTCAGCTGGTTTCCGAGGTCCAGCGTGGGAGGAAGGAACCCGCCGGTGACGTCGGCGCGGGTCGGTACCGATCCGTATCGCCAGGCGCGTGTCCCGAGGCCGAGACGCAGCCCCTCGCCGACCTCGAAGTCCTCCACCCAGGTCGTACCGATTCGATTGGTCGTCGGGCTCGACCCCGCGAGCTCGGCGGACAGCTGCACTCTCGATTCCCTGTCGGTCCGTATCCCCGGCAGGCTGTTGACGAAGTCGTCGAGCGCCCGGGAGGGAAAATCGAACTGCGCCACGGCACCGCCGAGCGTCACCGCGCTGGGCTCGAGCCCGATCTCCGGTCGGGTGAGCACGGTGCCTTCCTTCTGGAACAGTCCCACCATCCCGATCTTGCCGTGCTCGCCGAGCTCGTATTCGCCCGTGAACCCCAGAATGCTCTTCGTTCCGACCTGGAACAGCGGCTTCTGCTCGAATCGCACGGCCAGGCGGGGATCCGCCGCTCCCGCGAACAGGTCGCCGGGACGGAGCAGGGTCAGCTGCCCGATGTCGTAGTCGATCGTGTAGTCCTGACCGGCCACGAGCTCGCGTCCGTTCAGCGTCACGCGCTCGCTGCCCCGCCGAATGCCGATGGCCCCGAGCGAGAAGGTGCTCTGCGCCTCCGTGCTGCGGGCCCGGTACTCCAGGTTCAGTCGATAGAGGAACGCCGTCTCCCGGCTCTGGTCCAGTGGATCGTCGTAGATCGCGAAGTTCTTGTCGGTGTCGACGAGCGGGAACGGTTGACCCTCGAGAGAGGGAACCCGGTTGTCCTGCAGCGGTGGTGGCGTCTTGAAGGGCTCCTGAGCGTTGAACACGAGGTAGACGCCGGAAATCACGCCGGAGCTGGCGAACTCCCCGCTGGAGCTGGGGCGCCAGATCCGGCCGTCGTCCACGTGGTCGTCGCGCGGCTGGTCGTCGAGGCCGAAGATCTCGAGAAACGAGTACTCGATCCCATCGACTTGCCGGACCACCGGGCCGGATTGTACGGGGCCCTGAGAAATGACCAGCTGGACGCTGCCCCACTCCACTTCGTTCGAGCTCGAGATGCGATAGATGTTGTGCATCTCCCGGTCCCACGTCACACCCCCGGGGCGATGCGTCTCCGGATCCCTGTAGAGCTCGAGCACCGGGAGGTCACCAGTCCCGGTATTCGTGATGTCCCGGAAGATCTCCTCGGCGTCGAAGTTCCCGATCGTGTCCCCGCTCACGGCGATGTAGGTGCCCGCGAGCGCTTCATCCTTGAGAATCCGGTTTCGGACCACCGCCCACAGGCCGCTGCGATGGACGATGTAGTCCTCCCCTTCGACCATCGGACGGTAGAAGCCCAGGAACTGAGCGCTGTCGGGAACGGCAGGATCGTCTTCGAGCGGGGACCGGTACGCCAGTCCCCGTGCCTGGATCACCCCTTCCTGGACATTCTGCTGCTGGCTTCCGACGGCCACCTCGTGGCGATACAGCTTGACCGAGGAGGCCGGGCGCAGGCTGTCCGGCACCTCCGTTCCGTCCAGTGCGAGCACGTCGATGTACGGGTACCCCTCGATCTCCCGGGGGTCGACGAGGAAGAAGAACTGGCCCGTCTGGTAGCCCGCATCATCGAGCGCCACCTCGAAGTCCTGGATGACCGAGCTTTCGCCCTCGGTTCCCCCGACGTCGAGGGTCACGTCCCGGTCGAGCACGTTGCCGTCCTGCTCGGCCAGCACGCCCCGCAGCGTCATGGGGCCGAGCCTGGCATCGGCCCGGAACCCGAAGTTCCCGGCCGGAATGCCGCGGGAGAGGTACTGGGAGCGGGGAAGCGGCAGCGTGACCTGTCCGACCTCGGCGAACTCCAGAATCTCGCCGGACTTGCCTTCGTAGTAGACGTTCAGGTCGTTCGTGGCGTTGAACTCGCGCGTCTGGTCGAAATCCACGTTGATGTGAAACCGTTCGGAGATCGTACCCCGGGCCAGCGCCCGGACCTGGAACTCCGGAGTGATCGTCGGCACGGCTCCCGCATTGCACTGCTGACCGATGTTGATCGTGCAGGGGTCGTAGCTCTGCCACCTGGAGTTCATCTGACCGCTGCCGTCGAGCTCCAGCTCGAGATCAGCGTACTGAGCGAGCATGTCCGGCAGGATGTCGATGCGCTGCTCCTCGGCGATTTCGCGAACCAGCGAATCCGGCCCGGTCGAGGCCTCGAGGAGGAAGCGGCGACGACTGAATCCCTCCGGAAACCGGTCCACCGGAAGCCATATCCACGCGAGGGTGTCGGCTCTCGCCGCGAGATGCCGACCGAGCTCCGCCTCCCTGGCGAGCAGCCAGGAACGGGCACTCGTCCACGGATAGCGAACCAGCTCCGGGCCGTACGATTCGAGGACCGACTCCAGGCCGGTATCCCACGGGAAGGGTAACGTGGTCATTCCGAGAGGGAGGCGCTCGGGAACGACCTGTGGAGAAGGGATCGTGTCCGGGCCCGGAACCGGGACCGCCGCCAGCGAATCGCCGACGGGAGACTCCTGCGGTCGGCCCACCTCCTGTGCGAGCAGATCCCCGATGCACAGCAAGGGGAAAGCCAGCAGGACCATGGGCACCGCGAGCTTGTGCCGACGCGGCCTCGACGCGCCGGGCCATCGTCGAGACGAGACGCTGAGCCAGGACATGGACGGCGCAATATAGGGAGCGTCGCCGTGCGGTGGAAACAAGGAGGCCGTCAGGCCGTCGGATCGGGCCGGGGGTGCCGTCCCGGAAGAGGAAGCGGTCGGATGCCCGCGACCGCCTCCTTCAGAAGATGAGCGTGATCTCGGCCGGTGCGGTGATCGGCTGCCCCATGCGGCGACCGGGCTTGTAGTCCATGCGCATGTACGTTTCCCTCAGCCTGCGATTGAAGCCGGAGTTGGATGTCATCGGCCTCAGCTCGACGTCGAGGGCGCGCCCCTCCGGACTGACGAGAACCCGGATCTGCACAGTGGTTCCCCTGATCTCATCGGGCGGATCCCACTCGGGCACGATCACACGCGGCTCGGGAGCGGTCACGCGAAACCGGCCTTCCGATTCGGAGCCGCCGTCCCCCAGCCCGGTGCCGTCGGGTCGGCCCGGGCCTTCGCCCGGACCCGGAAAGGACACGCCGCTGCGCAGATCGGCGAATCGGGCCTGGAGCTGCGACTCCTCCGGAACCTCCACCTCGACCTCCGGCGCATCGAGATCGGGGACCCTCTCGGGGGGTGGCGGCACGACGATCTCCCGGGGCGGTGCGATGGCGATCGCCTGGAGAATGCCGCCGCCCGCCGCGGCCATGGCGTCTCCCATGCGGGGTCCGGCCGCGACCGTTCCGGGCAGCGGCTGAACGTCCGTGCGCCAGGCGAGGAACAGGAGAGCGTGGAGGGCGATGGAAACCGACAGGCCGACACGCACACGGCGCCGGTACCGGCGGGAGCTCTCACTCGCCGTCGTCGGATACCGGTCGTCTGTCGGTGGCCTCTCGGGCCGCGGCTCGTTCATTTCGCTCGTGCCCTCCCCGGGTGGAGACCCGGCCGGCAATCGGCCGGTTGGGGCGGTTTCCTCCCACCTGTTCTAACTCGGCCGAGAGCCCGAGGTTCCCGCTTGCCGGCCCCGGGACGCGGGGACAGATTGGCCCCCTGTCTCCGGCGGACGTGGGGAGCCCCGTCCGCGGCACGGTCTCCTCCGGCGGGGAACGGACGCCCCATGCTCGGTCGAAGGTCCACCTGGCTTCTTCTCGCCCTCCTCGCCACGGGATGCTGGAGGATCGGCGAGCCGACCGAGAGCGCAGCGGTGATCTCGTGGGCCGCCTTCCCCGACACGGTGCTGGTCGGGCAGACGTTTTCCTTCGAGTTCGCGGGGCCGGTGTCCCCGAACGCCTGCGGCCGGCTGGATACCGCCATCGTGCAGGTGTCGGAGGAGGCGATCCGGCTGTCGGGCCGGAGGAGCGTGTACGACACCATGTGCTCGGACAGCCCGGTGGCGTTCTACGAAGCCAGGCCGCTCGAGATCGGGGCGCCCGGGCGGTACCGGGTGGTCTCGGATGGCCGCGAGTTCGGATCGATCGTGGCCGTGGATTCGGGCCGGTTCGCATCGATGAGGGCCCGGGGCGAGGGGACCGTCACCGAGGCGGGAGGGTGCCTCCTGTTCGGCCCGGGGTGGGTGGGTAACCAGAGGCCGTTCGTCCTGCGCGGCGCCCCCGAGGTCGTCCGCGCCGAGATCGATTCAGATCGACGGGTGTACGTGTCGGGCATCCTCGCCGGATTCAGCCTGTGCGGCGCATTCGGTTCCCGACCGGCGATCCTCGTCGACACGGCTCATGTCACGGAGCAGCGGGTGGAAGACTACTACGACACGGATCAGGATTGAACATCGGAGAGCAACCATGGTCTTGTACGGGGAAGCCGACGTCGCCGCGAGCGCCGTGAACCGGAGCTTCAACACCCGGCTCGCCGCCGAGCTGGCCGCCATGCAGGAAGAGGGGGTCTACAAGACGCTCCTCCACATCATGGGCATGCAGGGGGCCGTCGTGGAGCTCGAAGAGTTCGGCGAGACGGTCAACCTATGCTCGAACAACTATGTCGGGCTCTGCGACGTTCCCGAGGTCGTCCAGGGGGTGCGCGAGGGAGCGACCCGCTACGGGGCGGGCACGGCCTCGGTCCGGTTCATCTGCGGCACATGGGATATTCACCGGGAGCTCGAGGACCGGATCGCCGACTTCCTGGAGACCGAGGCATCGATCACCTACACGTCCTGCTGGAACGCCAACGGGGGCCTTTTCGCCCCCCTGCTCTCGGATGAGGACGCGCTGATCAGCGATGCCCTGAATCACGCCTCCATCATCGACGGGATCCGACTCTGCAAGGCCGAGAGGATCATTTACGACCACATGGACATGGACGCACTCGAGGACGCCCTCAAGCGGACCATGGACAAGCGGCACCGCCTCGTCATGACCGACGGCGTGTTCAGCATGGAGGGGGAGATCGCCCCCCTGCCGGAGATCCGGGAGCTGTGCGACCGATACGACGCGATCCTCGCCGTCGACGACTCGCACGGGACCGGCGTCCTCGGCGACACGGGACGTGGCACGCCTGAGTACTTCGGGATGCACGGAGAAGTCGACATCATCACCTCCACGCTCGGCAAGGCACTCGGCGGCATGGCGGGCGGCTTCACGGCAAGCAGCCGACCGGTGGTCGACTACCTGGTGCAGCGATCGCGAACGCAGCTGTTCACGAACGCCATCCCGCCCCACTCCGCCTGCGGGGCGCTGGCAGCAATCGACTATCTCGAGGGTCACCCGGAGAGAGTACGGAAGCTGCGCGACAATACGGAGTACTTCCGCACTCATCTCGTCGGCCTCGGCTTTCAGCCGATCGAGGGAGACACGCCGATCGTCCCGGTGGTCATCGGAGAGACGGCCGCCGCCATGAAGATGAGCCGCGAGCTGCTGGACGAGGGAGTCTTCGTGATCGGCTTCGGGTTCCCGGTGGTGCCGAAAGGAGAGGCCAGGATCCGATGCCAGGTCTCGGCCGCACACGAGACGGCGCACCTCGACCGCGCACTCGGGGCGCTCGAGGTCGTCGGCAAGCGCCTGGGGGTCATCTGATGCCGCCGGCGGTTCTCGCCCCGTCGATCCTGGCGGCGGACTACGCCCGGCTCGGCGACCAGGTGCGTGAGGCCGAGGAGGCCGGCGCGCGGTGGTTCCACGTGGACGTGATGGACGGGCACTTCGTGCCGAACCTGTCCATCGGCATTCCGGTACTGGAGTCGCTTCGCCGAGCGTCGAACTCGTTCATGGACGTGCATCTGATGATCGACAACCCGGCCGACTTCCTGGAACCGTTCGCGGCCGCCGGAGCGGACCTGATCACGATCCACCAGGAGGTGTCCGTCCATCTGCACCGCGACCTGCACGAGATCCGGCGCCTCGGATGCAAGGCGGGGGTGGCGCTCAATCCCTCCACCCCACCGGAGACGCTGCGCGAGATGCTGCCCGCGATCGACCTCGTGCTCTGCATGACCGTGAACCCGGGCTTCGGCGGCCAGGCCTTCATACCGGAGGTACTGGACAAGGTGCGACGCGTGCGCTGCATGCAGGCCGAGATGGGGATCGAGGAGCTTCACGTGGAGGTCGACGGAGGGATCGGGGCGGCGAACGCCCGCGACGCCGTGGAAGCAGGAGCCGACGTCCTCGTGGCCGGTTCCTCCGTATTCCGCGGCGCCGGGTCGATCGGCGAGAACTACACCGGGATTCTCCGTTCCATGGCCGCGGTCGTGTGAGCCGCCGGGTGCCCGAAGAGGTCGGGGTCACGGTAGAGGTTCCATCCTCCCTGCTCGAGCTTACCGGGGGCCGCACGACCCTCCGCCTGCCCGCCACGACGGTGGACGAAGCCCTTGCCCGGCTGCGTGACTCCGAGCCCCTGCTGGCCGGACGGTTGTTCGAGGACGACGGCCGGATCCGGGGTTTCGTGAACATCTTCCTGGATGGCACGGAGCTTCGTCACATCGGACCCGACCGGCGGACGCTGGAAGCGGGGTCGGTGCTCACCATCGTCCCATCCGTCGCCGGTGGGTAGCGCCCGGCATCCCGTGGGGCCGCGGCCGGGGTCCGGGGTGGACGGTCCGAGGTCGACGCGGAGGTCGCGGTGAAGCTGTCTCCGGAAGAGAGGCTGCGCTACCACCGGCAGATCATCCTGCCGCAGCTCGGCCCGGAAGGGCAGGCCCGCCTGAAGGCCGCCTCCGTGCTGGTGGTCGGAGCCGGAGGGCTCGGCTCTCCCGTGGCCCTGTACCTGGCGGCCGCCGGGATCGGGCGTCTTGGAATCGTGGACGGAGATGTCGTCGAGCTCAGCAATCTGCAGCGGCAGGTCCTTCACGACACCGGGTCCGTCGGAAGGCCGAAGACCGGCTCGGCTCGCCAGCGACTCGCCCGACTGAATCCCGACGTGCACGTGGAGGAGTTCTCCTTCCGCCTCGATCGTCACAACGCGCTCTCGACTCTCGAGGGCTGGGATGTCGTGGTGGACGGCAGCGACAACTTCCCTACCCGTTACCTGGTCAACGACTGCTGCGTGCTGCTCGGAGTCCCCTTCGTGTACGGAGCCATCTTTCGATTCGAAGGTCAGGCGTCGGTGTTCGCCCACCCGGACGGTCCCTGCTACCGCTGCCTGTTCCGTGACCCGCCTCCCCCGGACGCGGTTCCCGGCTGCGCGGAAGCCGGCGTGCTGGGTGTGCTTCCCGGCCTGATCGGCTCCATTCAGGGGGCCGAGGCGGTCAAGCTGGTGCTCGGCATCGGACGACCGCTCGTCGGACGGCTTCTCCTGGTCGACACGCTTCCGATGGAGTTCCGGGAGGTCGAGCTTCGACGAGACCCGGAGTGCGTGGTCTGCGGACCCGAACCCTCGATCACCGGGCCGATCGACTACGAAGCCTTCTGCGGCGGGGCCACGTCGCCGGCCCCCGCTCCTCCGGAGCGTCACGCCGTGGAGGAAATGGACGTGGAGGAGCTCCGCCGCCGACTCGCTTCCGGCGACGCGCCCGCGCTGCTCGACGTGAGGGAGCCATACGAGTGGGAGATTTCCAACCTCGGAGAGTATGGAGCCGACCTGGTCCCTCTGGGCCGGCTTCACGAGGTGGTCGGGAAGCTGGACCCCGGTGAAGAGCTGGTCGTCTACTGCCGAACCGGACACCGGAGCGCGATCGCCGTCGAGCAGCTGGTGTCGAGCGGCTTCACGCGAGCCCGGAACCTCCGGGGCGGCATCAACGAGTGGGCGAGGAAGATCGATCCCTCCCTGCCTACCTACTGAGCGCCCCCCGGTCAGGCCATCTCCGAGGCCGCTCTTCAGCGGTCGAGGCGCACACCGCGAGCGAAGTGAACGGCCGGTATGGACCGCAGCTCGTCCAGCAACTCGCGGTCCGGCCTTTCGTCCAGCGACAGAACGGCCAGGGAGTCACCGCCGGCCGATCCCCGGGCCTGGTGGAACTCGGCGATGTTGACGCCGGCGGCCCCGAGCCGGGTGCCTACCTCCCCGAGCACCCCGGGCTCGTCCCGGTTCCGGAAGATCAGCAGGTAGCCGCGCGGCTCGACCTCCACCAGGTATCCGTCGACCCGCAGCAACCGCAGACCCCCATCCATCTCCACGCCGCCGCGCACCACGTGCACCTCGTCCCCGGAGCGCGCGGACACCTCGAGCACTCCTCTGTAGCCGGTCACCTCTCCGACCCGCGCCCTGGACACGGAGATCCCTCGCTCGCGGGCCAGCGGGAGCGCATTGATCAGGTTCGGGGCCGCGTCGAGCCGGACCTTCCAGAGCCCGATCAACACCGCAGAGGAGATCAAACGGAGACCGCGCTGCACCTCACCGCCGAAGCGGACGGAAACCTCGTCCACGCTTCCGGGGAGGACCTCCCCCAGCACCAGCCCGAGCCGCTCGGCGAGGTCGAGGATCGGACGCAGACGGTCGCGATCACCCGGTGCGTACGGGGGCATGTTCACCGCAGCGCTGAAATCGCCCTCGAGGAGGGCCGCGCGCACGGAGCCGGCAATCTCGATCGCCACCTCGCGTTGTGCGTCGAGCGTCGCGGCCCCGAGGTGAGGCGTCAGAACCAGATTGGGCGCATCGCGAAGCGGGTGATCCTCCGGAAGCGGCTCCGACTCATACACGTCGAGGGCCGCTCCGCCGAGCCGACCGGACACGAGGGCGTCGGCAAGCGCCCCCTCGTCCACGATGCCGCCACGAGCCGCGTTCACCAGCACCGCGTGCGAGGGAAGCCGCGCGAGGCGATCCGCGCTCATGAGACCCTCGGTTTCCCGGGTGAGCGGCACGTGGAGCGTCAGATAGTCCACTCGCGGCAGCAGATCGTCGAGATCCAGTCGCTCGACGTAGAGATCGCGAGCCCTCTCCTCGGTCAGATAGGGATCCGCCACGAGCACCTTCATGCCGAAGGCACGGGCGCGCTCGGCCACGGCTGCCCCGATGCGCCCCGCCCCGACGACGCCCAGCGTCTTACCCGACAGCTGCCCGCCGCGGAACGTGCCCCGCTCCCAGCTTCCGGAACGGACCGATCGATCCGCGGCAGGGATTCGGCGCGCAGCCGCCAGGAGAAGAGCGAAGGCCAGCTCGGCCGTGGAGACGGTGTTGCCGGAGGGAGCGTTCATGACCGCTATGCCCCGGCGCGTCGCCGCATCCACGTCGATGTTGTCGAGCCCGACCCCCGCGCGGCCGATCACCCGAAGCTCGGGACCCGCTTCGATGAGACGGGCATCCGCCCGGGTGCCGCTGCGGACGATCAGCGCGGCCGCACCAGCGAGCGCTTGCTCGAGCGCCTCGCGGCCCTCGGAAGAGCAGTCCCGCACCGACAGAAGACCGTCCTGCTTCAGGACCGAGACACCCTCGGATGCCAGCCGATCGGCCAGCACGACGGTCGGCACGTCCTTCATGCAGGGGCTCCGATCTCCGCCTCGATCACCGGTCCGAGCTGCCCCAGCAGTTCCTCGAGCTCCTCCGGCGTATGGTCTCCCATGTGACCGATCCGGATCGTGGATGCCTTCAGCTTTCCGTAGCCGGGCGCGAGCGTGTACCCTCGCTCTCGCATCGCCGCCACGATGTGGGGCCCCGACAGTCCCTCCGGCAGGGTGACGGCCGTCACGGTAGGGGAACGATATCCTTCCGGAGCGAGAACCGAGAAGTCGGCTCCGGTCCTCCGGGACAGGTCGGCGACCCAGTCCCACGTCCGGACAGCCATGTCGAGATGACGGGCCCAGCGTGCTTCGAGTCCCTCCGCGGCGATTCGGTCGAGCTGCGCATCGAGCGCGTAGAACAGGTTCACGGCGGGCGTGTTCGTGGTCTGGAACTCCTGCGCCCGTCGCTCGAACTCGAGGATGTCGAAGTAGTAGCTCCGCGCGGGGACCTCCCGTGCCCGGGTGATCGCCCGCTCCGACGCGGCCGCCAGCGCGAGCCCGGGAGGAAGGGCCAGAGCCTTCTGTGAGCCCGTCAGGAGGAAATCCAGTCCCCACTCATCGAACTCCGCCCGCGCACCACCGACGGACGTCACTCCGTCGACCGCGATCAGGACGCCTTCGTGTTCCCGGATCACGGCCGCGATCTCGGCGATCGGATTCAGAACGCCGGTGGAGGTCTCCGAGTGAACCACGGTCACGAGATCGTAATCGCCGGGCCTCGACTCGAGAATCCCTCGCACGAGCTCCGGCGTGTGGGGAGAGCCCCACTCCACCTGGAGGCTGTCGGCTGGACGTCCGGTCCGTTCCGCGATCTTGTAGAACCGCTGACCGAAGGCGCCGCCCACCAGGCACAGGATCCTCCGCCGACTCAGGCCGGTGATCGCCGCTTCCATGAAGCCGGTCGCCGACGAGGTGGACACGTAGACGGGACGCTCGGTTCGGAAGAGGGCCCCGAGTCCGGGCGCCATGCCCGAGAGCAGCTGTTCCATGGCCGAGCCGCGGTGTCCGATCACCGGACGTACCATCGCGGCCAGCACTTCGGGGCGCACTTCGGTCGGTCCGGGAAGGAAGAATCGGCCGAATTGATGGGAGTTCATCGGTCTCTCTGCATCCGAGAGGTCTCTACGCCCGCCGGTTCGGAGGACGCGTCTGTCGCGGCCAAGATCCGGCGGTCGAGGCCACCTTGCAAGCGGGCGGGCGGCGGGGGCCGGCAGAGGTTGACGGAACCGCAGGTCCGTCCGAAGTTGACGCGCGGATCGGCGCGAATGACGCGCCTGCGGTTAGCCGGTCCATTCACCTGCGAGTCAATTTTAGATGCGATACGTCGTCATGACCCACGTTCCGCCCGAGGAAGTCGTCCGACGGGCGAAGGAGTTCTTCTCGGCTCATACCCGCCTGAGGGTGGCAGAGGAGACGGACGTCTCGATCCGTTTCGAAGGCGATATCGGCAGGGCCACGATCCGGACGGACCGTGCGCACGGACACACGAACGTTCGAGCGGAAACCGACCGGGTCGTCGGTCTCGATGTCACGGACGTCACCAAGCGGTTCCTGTACACGCTGGAGCACGTATGAGCGAAGCACCGTCGGGCCACGGAGAAGGTTCGACCCGGTCCGCCGACAGGGTCACCGTCCGGCTCATCATGCCGGATCGCTGGCTGGAACACGTGGCGGAACTGTCGCCGGAAACGCCGGTCGCGACCGCCAAGCAGCTCGGGCTTCGAGCCATGTTGCTCCGCGACGGCGATGACCCGGCCGACTACTTCGTCGAATACGCCGAGCGCAAGGTCGGGGACGAATCGCAGAGCCTGGAGCAGATCGGGTTCCGGTCCCGGGACATCCTGTCGATCCGCGCCTACGACCTCGGTCACTACCGGCCATTCCAGGGCTGAGCAGGCGGTCCGCGCTTCGCGGGCCGGGCCGGCCACCCCGGCCCGGTTTCGTCCTCAGGGTCGAGCGGAGTTCTTCCCGAAGCGACTGAAGTACGAGCGCGTCTCCCGCAGGACCAACCCGGACAGGAGCAGGAGGCCGATCAGGTTCGGGAGCGCCATCAGTCCGTTCATCACGTCGGAGATCCTCCACACGAGATCGAGCTTCGCGACCGCGGCGACCGCCGTCACGACCACGAAGAGAAGCCGGTAGGGCACTACGGCCCGCGGTCCGACCAGGTACTGGAGGTTTCGCTCCCCGTAGTACGACCACCCGAGGATCGTGCTGAAGGCGAAGAAGCTCAGGCACAGGGCGACCAGGTTGTGCCCCCACGCCCCGGGCAGGCTGGTGCTGAACGCGTGCTGCGTCAGGCTCGCCCCATCCAGCCCCGCCTCCCAGGCGCCCGTCGACAGGATGGCGATCCCGGTGAACGTGCATACGACGATCGTATCGATGAACGTCTGGGTCATCGAGATCAGCGCCTGGCGCACGGGCTCGCGGGTCCGCGCCGCGGCCGCGGCGATCGCCCCGGTGCCCAGGCCCGACTCGTTGGAGAACACTCCCCGCGCCACGCCGTTGCGGATCGCCTGTCCGATGGTGTAGCCGGCTGCTCCGCCCGCCGCGGCCTGACCGCTGAACGCGTGTTCGAACACCAGGCCGAACGCCCCGGGCACCCGGTCGAGGTTGAGCCACAGTACCAGGCCGGCCGCCCCCAGATACAGCAAGATCATCATCGGTACGAACACGCCCGTGAATCGGCCGATCGAACGAACGCCGCCCAGGATCACGAGCGCCACGAGAAACGCGGTCGCCACACCCACGCCGAGCCTCGAGAAGCCGGTGGCATTGCTCACGGCCTCGGCCACGGAGTGGGACTGCACCCCGTTTCCGATCCCGAACGCGGCGATGGTGGCGAAGAGGGCGAAGGTGAGCGCCAGCACCCGGCCCAGACGCCCCCAGCGGATACCATTCTCCAGATAGTACATCGGTCCGCCGGACTTCTCGCCGCGCGCGTCCGTCTCCCGGAAGCGAACACCGAGCACGGCCTCCGAGTACTTCGTGGCCATGCCGACGAGCCCGGTGATCCACATCCAGAACAGCGCCCCGGGACCACCGGCCGAGATGGCCGTGGCCACTCCCACGATGTTGCCCGTTCCCACGGTGGCCGCGAGTGCCGTCATCAGGGCCTGGAAATGCGAGATGTCGCCGTCCGCCCCTTCTTCCGTGCGCCGGAAGAAGGCGAGGTACAGGGAGTGCGAGAGCTCTCGGAATTGCAGCCCGCGGAGCAGGAGCGTTAGATATAGCCCGGTCCCCACGAGAAGGACGATGAGCGGCATGCCCCACACCGCGTCTCGCACGGCCGTCACCCGCCCCAGAAGTCCGGCGTCCAGGGCTTGCGGGAGAAGGGAAGGCGAGCCTGTGAAGCTGACCAATGTCGCTCCGATCGACGAGGATGTGGACTCGATGAGCGGCCGGTAGACTAGAGAGCCGCCGGTCGCCGCGTCAACCGGCCCCCAGCCACACGCACAGCGAGTGTGACACGATATGTCAGATCTCAACATCTTGACCGAGTTCGCCGACCGGATGGGCCTTCGCGAGGTACCGGAGGTCCTGGAGGCGTCCGCTACCCCGATCCAGCGCGGGCATCACCTCGCCCTGGTGGCTTCGCGGGGATCCGGCATCGAGTCCGTGTACGCTCTCGCCGTCGGCGAGACGTGCGCGCCGGAGGGAGGCCTCCAGGCGCTGATCTTGACGGCCTCGCGGGATCGTGCCGAGGAAGTAGCCCTGTCCGTGCAGCGCGGGCTGGGGCCTCTGGGCCTGCGGACGTGCGTCGCGCCTTTGAGGACGGATGGCAGCCTCGACCCGGCCGGCGCCCCCGGGGAGTGCCTGGTGGGGCGTCCGTCGCTCCTGCTGCCCGAGGTCCGACTCGGCCGGCTCGGACTCGCAGGATTGACGCTGCTGATCCTGGACGGCGTGGCCGACCTCGAGGACATGGACGAGTGGACGTCCGTCGAGCCCATCCTCGACACGCTGAGCACGGACGCGAGACGGGTGGCGGTGACCCGCCGGGTCGACGACACCTTCCGTGAACTCGTGAAACGCCAGCTCCCGAGGGGACGACGTTGGCCGGAGACTTCGCTCGACGATGACCCTCTCGCTCCGGACCCGGTCGCAGGAGGGTATCCGGCTCGGCTGGAGGTCGGCCTCGGCGCGGCACCGAAGGAGAGTCTCGCGGCCCTGGTGCACGCGTTGGACGAGCACGCCGCGGTGACCGTCCGGTGCCGCATGGCCCCGGACATCCCGATGGCGGGCGCAGCGCTCGAGAGCGCTGGCTGGAAGCTGGATGAAGCGCCGGAGGGCTGGGACCTGGCGGCCACCCGTTCGCCGGAGGGTCGACGATCCGGAAGCGCGCGCGCATGGTACGGACTTCCGTGGTCTCTCGCCTCTCTGGTCACGCAGGACTCGGACGCCCCGGCGATCGCCGTCGTCGAGCCCTCCCATTCCGCCCAGCTGGAGTTGCTCGCGGGCCGCGCCGGTTGTGATCTGCGATTCCTGCCGGGTCCCTACCCCGGCGCCGAGCTCAGCCCTCTGGACCGCTATCGAGCTCTCGTGCGGGCCCGCATCGAGAAGGGAGGGATGGACGCGGAGTTCCTCGTGATCGATCCTCTCGTCCGGGAGTTCGGGACGACCCGAGTGGCGGCCGCGCTCTCCGATCTCTATCGCCGGATGCGTGACGGATCGTCCGAGCCGAGACCGTGGGCGGACGTCGAGGCAGCCTCGAGGCGCGGAGAAGATCGTGGCGGGTCGCGGACCGGAGCCGCCGGGCGAAGCGGGTCCGGCGAGGAGGATCGCGCCCATCGGGGCACGCGTTCGGCCTGGTCCAGGATCTTCATCGGGGCCGGCAACCGGGATTCGGTTCGGGCGGGCGACCTGGTCGGAGCCATCACGGGAGAGACCGGCATTCCGGGCGGCCAGATCGGCAAGATCGACATCAAGGGGAGTTTCTCCCTCGTCGAGATCGATTCGCAGGTCGTCGACCGGGTGATCGAGAAGTTGAACGGCACGGCGATCCGGGGCCGCGAGGTGGTCGTCAAGCGCGATCGAGGGCGCTGATCGATCCGGACGACCGGGATCGTCAGCCGAGCGTCTCGCGCAGTGGCTTGCCCGGTCGGAAAGCGATCGATGTGCGGGCCGCGATCCGGATCGGTTCCCCCGTGCGGGGGTCACGGCCGAGCCGGGCCGCCCGCCGACGCGGTTCGAAGCTCCCGAAGCCCGTGATCCTGACCGTGCGACGTCTTCGAAGCGCCCGGGCGATCACGCCTCGCCGTGGGTCGAACAGCGCCCTGACCGCCCGCTCCGCATCGGCCTGCGAGAGGCCGCTCGACCGGGCCAGCGCCCTGGTGAGCTCCGTTCGGTTCATTCCACCACTCCGGTTCGGATGAGACCCCGCGCCTGCGGCCGCCGGTCGGCTCGATGACGGGCAACGTCCGCACCGAGCCGTCACGGAGCAACCCCCGTTGCCGCCTCCGGAAGCGGCACGGCGGGCCGACTGACGGGACCGGTCAGCCGACCCTATATTGCCGACCATGTTCCCGTACGACATGCCGGAGGGCCCCGCGTGAGGAGGTTCCGTCGACGTCTCGCCTGGATGTCGGTCGGCGCCACGACCCTGATCACGATCGGGACGCTGGGGTTCCTCGCCCTTCCCGAGTACGACCTGTCCGACGCGTTCTACATGACGGTGATCACGCTGTCCGCCGTGGGCTACGAAGAGGTACACGAGCTCGGGACGGGCGGTCGCGTGTTCGCCGCCTTCCTCATCCTGGGCGGACTCACGCTGCTCGGCGTCTGGTTCGCACTCGTCACGTCCGCCATCGTGGAGATGGACCTCGCTCACGTCTTTCTGACCCGGCGCACCATGAAGAAGATCGAGACGCTCAAGGACCACTACATCGTATGCGGGGCCGGACGAACCGGGAGGCAGGTCGCTCGCGAGCTCGAGGCCGCGGGTAAGCCCTACGTGGTCATCGAGAAGGATGCGGAGCGAGCGGAGGCGCTCCGCAGTCAGTTCGAGGAGGTGCTGGTCCTGGTGGCCGACGCGACCCGGGACGAGGCCCTCGTGGAAGCGAGGATCGGGAACGCCGCCGGTCTCGTGACCTGCCTGAGCGCGGACACGGACAACCTCTTCGTGTGCCTGAGCGCCCGCGATCTGCAGCCGGGCCTCACCATCGTGGCCCGGGCCTACAACGAACAGACGCTCCAGAAGCTGTACGTGGCCGGGGCGGATCACGTCGTGAGCCCCAACCTCACCGGCGGAATGAGGATGGCCGCGATGCTCCTGCAGCCCCAGGTGGTCAGTTTCCTGGACGTGGCGACGCGGAGCCAGGAGCTCGATCTGCGCCTCGAGGAGGTGCACGTTCCGGAGGGATCCCCGTTCGCCGAACAGACCCTCGCGGAGGCCAGGATTCCGAGCCGGACGGGGCTCATCGTCATCGCCGCGCGACACGTGGATGGAGAGGCGGGCGGCAGAGACGGGGCCTGGGTGTACAACCCGGGTCCCGAATATCGAATCGGGGCGGGCGACGTGCTGATCGTGATGGGAAAGGAAGAACAGATCGACCGGCTCACGCGCAGCCTGCAGGCCTGAGCCGAGCGCGCTCGACCGGGGTACTGCGTCAGCCGTCTTCCTGCATCCGCCTCTTCAGCTCCTCGAGCTGGAGCTCCGCCAGCTCTTCGCGGGACAGGCCACGCGGCTCATCGAAAGCGTCGTCCGGACTCCGGCCTCCCAGCTCGTCCTCGATCGCTCGCGACGCCTCGCCGAGGTCGTCCTCCCGTTCGATCTCATCGACGAGGCGATCGAACTCGTCCACGCTCGACCCGCTTCCGCCCCTCATGCGCCCCGTGGTTCCGGCGCGACGGGCCTGGATCCCGATGACGTCCTTTCGGGCCCGGGCTTCCTTCAACTGCTCGGTCTGCTCGGCCACCATCTGACGCTGCATCGCCAGCTCGGCTTCGGCCGCCTCGATCTTCTGTTCCCAGACGTCGATCGCCACGCGATGCTTCGCTTCGAAACGGAGCGCCACCTCGACGGTCTCATCGTCCCCGATGTTCTGAGCCTGAAGCGCCCGCCGATGACAGTCCTCGGCCTTCCGGGACTCGACCGCGTGCGCCTTGCGGAGCTTCTCCAGGTCCGCCTCCAGCACGGGAAGGCGAGCCTTGTTGTCGATCAGCTCCTTTCGCATGCCCTCCAGGAGCCGGTCGACATCGGCGCTCGAGAAATCGCCGGACTTGCCCTCGAGGGCATCCAGAGCCGATTCGATCGCTTCCCTCAGCTTCTTGAACATGGCTTGAGTCTAACGCCGAGGGTGTCCGGGTGGAACCCGCTCGGGTACACTGAGAAGAGGGCCGTAATGGCGGCCGCACGACCGTCGGCCCGGGTCGGATCGGGGATCGAGGCAAGGCACCAACATGCAAGACACGCACACTTCCGAGGAGCGCGCGGGCCGGCAGGGTGCGCGCGTGGAGACTTTCGCGGTCGAAGGCATGCACTGCGGCGCGTGCAGCGCAGCGGTGGAGCGGGCGCTCAATCGCCTGGAGGGAGTCGAGGCGTCGGTCAGCCTCCCCGCCGAGACCGCCACCGTCCGCTTCCTCCGGGAGGGGATCGGCTTCGAGACCCTCGAGGCCGTCGTGGTCGACGCCGGATACTCCCTCGTGGCCCCCGACCCGGGCGGGGACCGGGCCGAGAGGGAACGCGAGCGTCTGAGGCGGGACGCCGAGCGTGTTCGGACGGCGAAGCGCCGCATGGTCACCGCATGGGCTCTCACCCTCCCGATCATGGCGTGGATGATTCCGGAGATGTTCTTCGGCGGGCCGTGGCCGGGTGCGACGATCTTCCACCTCGGTCTGGTGGTCCTGGCGCTGCCCGTGCTCATCGGGCCGGGCCGCGAGACGCTGGGATCCGGGGCCCGGGCGCTCCTGCGTCGGAACCCGAACATGGACAGCCTGATCGCGCTCGGGAGCGGAGCCGCCGTTCTGACCGGATTCGCCGCCCTCCCACACCAGTTCGGCGCCGGTCCCGAGATCATGAACTACGCGGGTGTCGGTGCGATGATCATGGCGATTCATCTCACCGGCAGGTACGTCGAGACGAAGGCCCGCGGAAGGACTTCGGCCGCGATCCAGAAGCTCCTCTCCCTGGAGGCGAGAACCGCGAGGGTCCTGCGAGACGGACAGGAAGTCGAGGTCCCGATCTCATCCGTGGTCGTGGGAGATCTCATGGTGGTGAGACCAGGAGAGAAGATCCCCACCGACGGCGTGGTGGAGTCGGGAAGCAGTGCCGTGGACGAATCCCTCGCCACGGGGGAGTCCATGCCCGTGGACAAGCGGGCGGGGGATCCGGTGATCGGGTCGACCGTGAACCGCCAGGGCCTTCTTCGCGTGAGGGCGACCGGTGTCGGAGAGAACACCTTTCTCGCCGGTGTGGTCCGGATGGTCGAGCAGGCTCAGGGCAGCAAGGTGCCGATCCAGGAATTCGCGGACCGCGTCACCGCGGTATTCGTTCCCGTCGTCCTGGCCGTATCGGCCGGCACCCTGATCGGCTGGCTCGTCTTCCCGGATTTCTTCCACTCGATCGTGGAGCACGCCGCAGCCCTGATCCCGTGGGTGCAGCCGGATCTGGGACGCGTCTCGCTTGCCCTGTTTGCCGCCCTCGCGGTGCTCGTGATCGCCTGTCCGTGTGCTCTCGGTCTCGCCACCCCCACGGCGCTGATGGTCGGCACCGGTCTGGGTGCCGAGAACGGGGTGCTGATCCGTGACGGTGCCGCGATTCAGACGCTCGAGGGCGCGGACGTGATCGTGTTCGACAAGACGGGTACCGTGACCCGGGGAGAGCCGTCTCTCACGGAAGTCCTGCCCGCCGGGGAATCAGAGCCGGCAGAGGTTCTGAGGCTGGCGGCTTCGGTGGAGCACGCCTCGGAGCACCCGCTCGCCCGCGCCGTGGTCGCGGCGGCCCGGGAACGGGGCCTTTCGCCGGCGGAGGTCGTCGGGTTCGAAGCCATCACGGGAATGGGCGTGACGGGGAAGGTGGACGGGCAGACGGTGCGGGTAGGAAGCGAACGCCTGATGCGGCGGAGCGGCGTGGAGACCGCGGCCCTGCAGCAGAGTGCCGCGGACCTCGAGGCCAGAGGCCGAACGGTGATGCTCGTGGCGCGCGGTGAACGTCTGCTCGGGCTCGTCGCGGTCGCGGATCGCGTCAAGGAGGACAGCCGGCGGGCCATCTCGGAACTGTCGTCGCTCGGTTTCCGCACCCTGATGCTCACGGGGGACAACGAGCGCACGGCACGGGCCGTGGCCGACGAGGTGGGAATCGACGACGTCCGCGCCGGCCTTCTTCCGGACGGAAAGGTCGAGGCGATACGGGAGCTCCAGGCGGCGGGCCACGTGACGGCCATGGTGGGAGACGGCATCAACGATGCGCCTTCGCTGAAGCAGGCGGACGTCGGAATCGCGATCGGTACGGGGACCGACATCGCGATCGAGGCCGCCGACATGACCCTGGTCCGCGGAGACCTCGGCGCGGTCGTTCGGGCCGTCCTGCTCTCCCGGGCCACCTTCCGGAAGATCCGCCAGAACCTCTTCTGGGCCTACTTCTACAACACGATCGCGATACCGGTGGCGATCCTCGGGCTGCTGCACCCGATCCTCGCCGAGGCCGCCATGGCGCTCAGCTCCATCACGGTCGTCAGCAACGCGAACCGCCTGCGTCGAGCTCGCATCGACCCCTGAGCGACCGGACGACCCTCCGGCCTCAGTTCCGGCCGGTGACCTCCCTGGCCCGAACGGCTTCGGCCTCCAGCATGCCATCGTGCATGCGATACTCCGGACGATCCGACACGAGGCCGGCGGGCAGGGCATCGAGGAACCGCCCGTACGCCTCCAGGAGCGCGGTCTCATCTCCCCGCGCCTCGGCGACCCTCGCCTTCAGCGAGAGGGCCAGCAGGTGACCGTCGTCCAGGGACAGGATGAGATCGGCCTCCCGGTCGGCGCCGTCGGCATCGCCGAGCACGAGTTCGAGCAGTCCCAGGTGAAAGCGCGCGTCCTCGTCGATCTCCTCCGGCGGCAGCATCCCGTAGGCCTGGATGGCCATGGTGGCGAACTGCTGAGCCTGCGCCTCGTTGCCCGCCTCGTCCTCACGCATGACCCGATCGAACAGCCGGTCGGCCGCCTGGCGGGGCGTCATGGAGCCGAGGTCCACGGCGCCCGGGCCCGCCCCGGCGATCGGACTCCCGTCGGGAGCGACGCGCTCCGCTTCCGGGAGAGCCCCGCTCAGCGGCATGTCGCCCACCCGTGTGGCGGTCTGGCTCTGTATGAACAGGGTCAGGGCGACGGCGAACGCCACGAGGGCGAATGCGGAGAGGACCCAGGGAAGATAGGCGGCCTTCCCCTTCGCCGGACGGTAGCCCGTCGGCTCCCCGCACTCGGCGCAGAACAGGGCTTCGGACTCGAGAGCGGAGCCACACTTCGAACACGTGCCCGCCCGGGTCTTCGTTCCGAGCCCGGCCCCGCACTGCGAGCAGAACTTCCCGCTTTCCTCGCTACCGCACTTCGGACACCGCATCGTCTCTCCTCTCGAGGCCGCATCCCGGGGGACGGGCCGTGTTCGTTTTCGGGCCCGGGGCCCTCACGCCCCGAACTTCGCCAGCCGGCCCGCCCTCGCCATGGCGAGGCGCATCAGATCGCACCCGCGTATCCGCCCGAGGGAGCCGCGGGCGCATCCGGCCTCTCCGAAGCCGACACCCTCCTCGCCCGGGTGTCCGCGCGAAGGTCCCCCATGCAGCAGAAACGGTACGGGGTGCCAGCTGTGACTTTTCATGAGCGCCGGCGTGGAATGATCGCCCGTGATCAAGGTGACGTCCACGCCCACCTTCCGCAGGGCGGGCAGAATCTCGTCGACCTGCTCGATGATGTCCACCTTGCGCCGAAAGTCACCGTCCTCTCCCGCCTTGTCCGTGCCCTTCACGTGCAGGAAGAAGAAGTCGTGGTCGGCGAAAGCCTCCCGGAGGGCCGGTTCGAGCGCGGACAGGTCATCCTCGATGGCAACCGCATCCATGCCGACCAGGCGGGCGACGCCCCGGTACATCGGATAGGCGGCGATGGCGATCGGGCGGACGCCGAAGACCTCGGGAAAGCGCGGCCAGTCCGGGAGCGTGGCAAAGCCGCGCAGGAGTGCCATGTTCGCCTTCGACTCCCCGGCCAGGGTCTCCCGGGTTCGGTCGAGCCACTCCCGGGTCGCTCGGGCGGCGGGCTCGGAACCCGGGGACGCGGCCGTCGCCTGGAGAGGCGCCGCACCCGTCCGTCCCGGGTCGGTGTCCCCGACATCGGCTCCGGTCGCTTCGTCCAGTCGGAGGACCAGGAGGAATCTGTGCTCCTTTACGGACCGCACGAACGTCTGCGCGCCCGGCACGCGGATTCCGTCCAGGCGCTCGAGGATCGGGAGCGCCTCTTCGGTGGAGATGCGACCGGCACGACGGTCGATCACCCTGCCCTGCCCATCGACCGTGCAGAGGTTTCCGCGGACCGCCACATCCCCCGGCTGCAGGGGAAATTCGATACCGAGAGCCGAGAGCGCCCCCCGTCCCACCTGGTACCGGAGGGGGTCATAGCCGAACAGGGACAGGTGGCCGGGCCCGCTTCCAGGCGTCACTCCTTCCGCCACCGGCACGTGGAGACCGCCACCGCCCGCGCGGAAGAGCTCGTCCATGTTCGGGGTGCGGGCCGCCTCCAGCTCGGTCGGTCCGCCGGTCTCCAGCGGAAGCCCTCCGAGGCCGTCCAGAACCAGGAGCATGATCTTGCCGTCGCCCGCCTGCTCCAGCTTCGCGGTGTCGCCCAGGTCCACGGTTCCTCCAATCCATCCGAGTGCTTCCGTACCACCGTCGCTCCGAACGGAGCCGAACATATCGCCCCCTCGGGCCCGGTTCCAGAAGGACCGGGCGGGGGCCGTGAAGCTTGCGTTGGCGGCCCTCAGGCCGCATAACCAAGTGCTCGTGCCAAGCCGGATCGAGCATCCGGCACATCGAGGGTGAGGAGGTCAAATGCTGGGTTCCCGAACGAAGGTGTGGCTCGCGACCGGCATGCTCGCCGGGCTCCTGGCCGCCTGTGCGTCCGGATCGGGAAGTCAGGGCATGAGTCGCGGGCCCTCGAGGAACGCGACGATCATGCGCATCGCGGCCCCGCCGGACACGGTCATCCAGAAGGCGTGGGAGGTTCTTCGGAACGACGGCATCCAGCCGCGATGGTTCTCCCGGTCGGCCGATGACTCCACCAACGTGGCGAGGATGGAGTCCGACTGGATCTACGTCCCGCGCGTCGTGGAGTCCGCGACGTTCGGCAACCTCACCGAGCCGGAGAAGTACATCAAGCTCCTGTTGTGGGCGGAGCCCGAGAGAGGTGGGACGCTCCTCTATCTGGAGGCGCTGTACAATCCTCTCTCCAATCCGACGGAGCCCGTGCAATGGTCTCTCATGCGGCCGATCCCGGGCGTGCACCCGGCGTGGCAATACGTGTCCCAGTTCGAGAACAACCTGGCGCGGCGGCTGGGGGCAGGAGACTCGGAAGAGGGCACCGGGAACTGACATAGAGTCATGGAGTCGGGGATCCGGGCTCTCCTGTGTGGACCGGCCCGCCCCCCTCACACCCCCGGACAGGTCATCCAGGGACCTGCCGGAGGAGGCGACCATACCGATAGATCGTGAAGTCCGAATCGCCGTCGAGCTGGAAGGGCTTTCCAAGCGGTTCGGATGGAAGTGGGCTCTACGCGACGCGAGCGTGCGCGTGGAGGCCGGAACGACCCTGTGCCTCGTGGGGCCGAACGGAGCGGGCAAGACCACCCTCCTGAAGCTCGTCGCCACGCTGTTGCGCCCGTCCGGTGGGGACGGCCGGGTGGCGGGTCATTCGGTGATGAGCGATCCGGACGAGGTCCGTCGACGAACCGGCCTGCTGACGGTTCGCGGATTCCTGTACGACGATCTGTCGGCGGCCGAGAACCTGCACTTCACCATGCGAATGGCCGGTCTGAAGCCGGACCGTACGCGGATCGCGGGCGTGCTCGAGCGCATCGGCCTCGACGAAGTGGCGGACAACCGGATGCGCACGTTTTCGACGGGGATGCGCAAGCGCCTGGCCCTGGGACAGTTGCTGGTCAGGCCGATCGAGGTCGCCCTCCTGGACGAGCCGTACTCCGGCCTCGACGCCCAGGGCATGCGGCTCGTCGACGAGGTGGTCAGCGAATTCAAGGCGCGCGGCACCACCGTGCTTCTCGCATCTCACCAGGACGGTGAGGCCGTTCGGGAGGCCGAGAAGACCGGCATCCTGCGGCGGGGACACCTGGAGATCCTTCCCGAGTCGGAGCCCCTGAGCCGTCACCTGTCGGTGGGCGGGCCGGCCGGCGCCCCGGAGGCGACCTGATGTCGGTCCTGCGCCGGGCCTGGGCGATCGTCTGGAAGGACCTCCTGATCGAGGCCAGGACGAAGCAGAGCTTCAACGCGATGGTCTTCTTCGCCTTCCTGATCCTCTTCATCTTCAGCTTCGCGCTGGGGGCGGACACCGACCTCCTTCGGGAGGTGGCCGGCGGACTGCTGTGGGTGGGCATCGCGTTCACGGGCCTTCTATCGCTCAGCCGGACCTACCAGAACGAGGAGACGAGCGGGGGACTGGAAGGCCTGAGGGCGTATCCCGGAGACGTGCGCGCGATCTACCTGGGCAAGCTGCTCGGCAACATCGTCCTGCTGCTTCTGGTGGAAGCCATCCTGTTTCCGGCGGTCGGGGTCCTGTTCCAGGTCAACCTGTGGCCGTACGCGGGGGGGCTCGCCACGGTGGCGCTCCTCGGCACCCTCGGCTTCTCGACGGTCGGCACCTTTTACTCGGCCCTCACCGTCAACCTGAGAGCGCGAGAAGTACTGCTCCCCCTGCTCGTGTTCCCCGCCCTCGTCCCCGTCCTTCTCGGCGCGGTCAACGCCACGACCCTCATCCTCGAGGGGGATCTGATGGGCGAGGCGGTGGTATGGCTTCGGGTGTTGGGAGCGTTTGACATCATCTTCTTCGTACTCTGCATCTGGATCTTCCCGATCGCTCTGGAGGAGTGAAGTGGGTCCACAGACGAAAGTCGAGAGAATACTCGGGTCGCTGGCGCTGGTCTCCATGCTGGCAGGAAGCTACGTGGGGCTGGTGGTCGTTCCCGCGGACGCAGCCCAGGGCAACGTTCAGCGACTCATGTACGTGCACGTCCCGGCGGCGTGGCTGGCGTTCCTCGCCTTCTTCATCGTGTTCGTGATGAGCGTGCTCTACCTCATCCAGAGAGACCCGAGGTGGGATCGCGTCGCGGCCAGTTCCGCGGAGATCGGTGTGGTGTTCACGGTCGTGACGCTCCTGCTGGGCATGATGTGGGGCAAGCCCACGTGGGGCGTGTACTGGACCTGGGACCCCAGGCTCACGACCACCGCGATACTGCTCGCCATCTACGTGGGCTACCTGGCGCTGCGCAGCTTCGCCGACGAGGAGGATCGACGGGCGCGATGGTCCGCCATCGTGGGGGTGATCGGCTTCGCCAACGTTCCGATCGTCTACATGTCGGTCACCTGGTGGCGCACCCTGCACCAGCCGCCGTCGAGTCCGAGGAGCGTGGCGCCGGACATCCTGTGGACGTTGATGCTCAATCTGGCGGCGTTCACGGTCGTCTACGCCTATCTGATGGTGCGACGGGTGCGTCTCGCGAAGCTCGAAGGGGAACTCGAGAAGAGAATGGCGTACAATGCGTAAGTGGAGCGTCGTCACCGTGCTGTACGTGCTGGCCCTGATCCTGCTGTGGGTGTACACGGGCCAGGTGCAAATGGAGAACCGTGGCTTCGTGGTCGTGGGCTACGGACTCACATGGGGCGCGCTCCTCTGGTACGCGTACAGGCTGGATTCAAGGGGACGGACGACAGCGCGCGCCGTCCATTCGTTCGAGGTTGCGGGCCCCGGGGACTGAAGCCGGGACCACTACAGGCAAGGGACAATCCGTCACATGAACAAGTCCAAGAAGATATGGGCAGGGCTCGGTGTGCTCGCGATCGTCGGTGGGATCGCGCTCCTGATCGCCGGGGGACTGAGCAGCAACGTCGTCTACTTCCTGACGCCGAGCGAGCTGCGGGCCGAGCTGGCCGAGCGGGGGAGCGAGATCGTCGATCAGCCGCTGCGCCTCGGTGGACAGGTGAAGGCCGGCTCGCTGATCTGGGATGCGGAGGCGCTCAACCTGCAGTTCGTGGTCGCGGACAGCGTCGGTGAGGTGCCGGTCCGTAGCACGGGTGCGCCCCCCGCCATGTTCAAGGAAGGCATCGGTGTGGTGGTCGAGGGTCGGTACACTCGCGATGGCGTGTTCGAATCGACGAATCTCATGGTGAAGCATTCGAACGAGTACGAACCGCCGCACGGCGAGAAGCCGGAGCAGATGTACGAGTCCCTCATCAAGTCCGAAGGGTAAAGGGCCACCATGCTCAATCTCATCGGAAGCACATCGATCGCCGCGGCCCTGGTCGGCGCGCTGGCCGTCACCGTCACGGGGCTCGTCGGCGGCTTCACCCGCAAGCCGGGGCTGCTCCGGGCCGCTCGCTACGGCACCTATTTCGTGTTCGCCGCGATGACGACGGCCCTCGTCACCATGGAGGTCGCCCTTCTGACGCACGACTTCAGCGTGTCGTACGTGGCGCGCGTCGGAAGCCGTGAGACCCCGACCTACTACACGGCGATCTCGTTGTGGAGCAGCCTCGAGGGTTCGATTCTGTTCTGGGGCTGGATCCTCGCGGCCTACGCAGCGCTCGTCGCCTTCGTGAACCGGAAGTCCGATTCGCGGCTGGTGCCCTTCGCGTACGGCGTCCTGGGTTTCGTCGGCCTCTTCTTCTACGGCCTGCTGACCGGCCCCGCCAACCCGTTCGGCGAGGTGTTTCCGGTTCCGGCGAACGGGCCGGGCCCGAACCCCCTGCTCCAGAACCACCCGCTCATGGGACTTCACCCGCCGATGCTGTACCTCGGCTACGTGGGGCTCACGGTCCCGTTCGCATTCGCCATCGGGGCGCTGCTCAGCGGAAAGCTGGACGAGGAGTGGATCCGTTCGACCCGCCGCTGGACCGTCGCTGCATGGGCCTTCCTGTCCGTCGGCATCGTCGCCGGCGGCTGGTGGTCGTACGAGGTGCTTGGCTGGGGCGGCTACTGGGCCTGGGACCCGGTGGAGAACGCGTCCTTCCTTCCGTGGCTCACGGCGACGGCCTTCCTCCACTCGGTGATGGTGCAGGAACGACGGGGGATGCTGAAGACCTGGAACCTCTCCCTGATCATCGGGACGTTCCTGCTCACGTTGTTTGGGACATTTTTGACCAGATCGGGCATTCTTGACTCGGTACATGCCTTCACGGAGGGGATGATCGGGCCGATCTTCCTCTCGTTCATCGCCCTCGTCATGGTCCTGTCGCTGATCCTCATCGCGTGGCGGTCGGATCGGCTTCACGCCCCGGGCTCCCTCGACGCGGTGGTGTCGCGGGAAAGCACCTTCATCTTGAACAACCTCCTGTTCGTCGCATTCACCTTCACGGTGCTGCTCGGTACCACCTTCCCGTTGATCGTGGAGGCGGCGAACGGCAACCGCGTGAGCGTCGGCCCGCCGTACTTCAACATGGTGTCGATCCCGATCGGCGTCCTGCTCCTCTTCCTGATGGGCATCGGCCCGGCGCTTCCGTGGCGCCGCACGTCGCCCGAGAAGCTCAAGCGGACGTTCGTGGTTCCTTCGGTCGTCGGGCTGGTCTCCGTCGTCGCGGGCTTCGCGCTCGGGGTACGGAGCTTCTGGCCGCTGGTCACGTTCGCCTTCGCCGGCTTCGTGACCGCGACGATCGTGGACGAATTCCGGAAGGGAATCCGCGCGCGGCGTCGAATTGCCGGAGTGTCCGCTCCCGTGGCGCTCGGTCAGATCCTCACCCGCAACAATCGCCGCTACGGCGGATACGTGGTGCACGCGGGGATCGTCGTGATCATCGTGGCTCTCGCCCTCTCGGGCACGTACCGGTTCGAGCGCGAGGTGACGCTGCGGGAAGGTCAGCTCATGCAGCTGGGCGACTACGGCGTGGTCTTCGATGAGCTGTGGGCGGAAGAGGAGCCGCAACGTTTCGTCGTGGGCGGGACGTTCAGCGTGTTTCACCGCGGAGAGGAAAAGGGCACGCTCACTCCGAGTCTGAACTACTACAAGAACTCGCAGCAGCCGATCGGCACGCCGGCCGTCCGCTCCACGCTCAAGGAGGACCTGTATCTGACGCTGATGGCGTTTGATCAGGAGGCGGGAAGCCATGCCACCATCCGGGCGATCGTGAACCCGGCCGTCCCGTGGCTGTGGATCGGAGGCATGATCGTGGCGATCGGGGCGATCCTGGCCGTCATGCCCCAGCGGGGCAGCGGGCGCCCTGCGGTGTCCGCGGCGGAGATCGCCCTCGGCGAAGAGTCCGCCGAGCTCGCCGATGAGCCTGCGGCGGCGACCGTTTGATCAGCGTACGGGAACCTCGGATACGATTGACATGAAGAAGAAGCAGCTTCGATGGCTCCTCCCCCTGGCCGCCGTTCCGGTGCTGTGGCTGCTGTACTGGGGAATGGGCCGGGATACCTACGTTCTTCCCTCCCCGATGGCGGGACTGGAGGCTCCGGCCTTCGAGCTCGTGTCGTTCGAGGGGGACACGCTGAGGCTCGCCGACCTTCGCGGACGAGTCGTGATCCTGAACTTCTGGGCGTCCTGGTGCGTGCCATGCCGCCAGGAGCACCCGGTGCTTGTGGAGACCGAGCGCACCTGGGACGATTCCGAAGTCATGCTGCTCGGGGTCGTGTACCAGGACTCGCGAGCGAACGCGGAGCGCTTCCTGCAGCAGTACGGGGGCGACTGGACTCACGTCATCGACCCGTCGCAGCGGACGGCCATCGACTACGGGGTATACGGGGTGCCGGAGACCTTCTTCATCGGCACGGACGGAACGATTTCGCTCAAGAAGGTGGGACCGGTCACCTGGGACCTCGTCCAGTACCAGGTCGACTCCCTGCTCGCCGCGCCCATGCAGGCGAGGGCAGCCGGCGCCGGCGGTGCCCCGTGATCCGGGCGACGCAGGCACGGCTTGTCGTCTGGCTCTTCCTGTTCGGGTTGATGGCCGCGCCCGGAGCCCTGGCCCAGGAAGCCGCGGCGGATTCGGGGGCCCGCGGGGCCGTCGAGACGGGTGCGGACTCGATTCAGGATGCCAGCGCACTCACCGATCCGGAAGCCGCCGAGCTGGATGCGCTCGCGGCAGAGGTGGCCTCCGGTCTCCGGTGCCCGGTGTGCCGGAACCAGTCGGTGGTGGAGTCGAATGCGGACCTCTCACGTGAGATGCACGCGCTGGTCCGCGAGAAGCTCGCGGCCGGACAGACGCCGGACGAAGTCCGCGAGTACTTCGTGAGCCGCTACGGAGAGTGGATTCTGCTGCAGCCTCAGGCCCGCGGCATCAACCTGCTGGTGTACGCACTGCCCGTCGTCGTTCTGGTGCTCGGCTTCTTCTTTGCGCGGAATCGGCTCCGCAAATGGGCCGCCTCGGGCGAGTCCGGAAGCGGCCCGACGCCGGCCGTGGAGCTGGGAGCGGAAGACGAGCAGTGGCTCCAGGACGCGCTCCGCGAAACGTGAGGGTTGACGGAACCTCACGTTTGTTCAGTGTATTAGAGTGGCTCTGGAGCCGTCGAACGGCTCCTGGCGATCGAATGCACGTTGTACAGGAAGAGAATCGGAGCTTATGAACGCTGCCTCGAAGAAGATCTTCTTCGACTCTCGGGCCCTCGACTCGTTCGACCAGTACCTGCAGGACGTGGAGCGGTATCCACTGATCGAGGATCCCATGGAGGAACGTGAGATCGCGCGTCGGGCGCGCGCCGGGGATCGCGCGGCGGCCGAGCGTCTCGTCACGGCCAACCTGCGATTCGTGATCTCGTACGTGAAGAAGTATCAGGGCCGGGGGCTGAACCTGGCCGAGCTGGTATGCATCGGGAACGAGGGCCTGCTGAAGGCCGTGAAGAAGTTCGACCCGGACAAGGGAGTGAAGTTCATCTCCTACGCGGTGTGGTGGATCCGTCAGACGGTGCTGCAGGCCCTGGCCGAGCAGACACGGTCGGTGCGGATTCCGCTCAATCAGAATTCGAACCTCGTGAAGCTCTCTCGAACGGAGACGGCGCTGACGCAGAAGCTCGGACGGTCGCCCACCGATCGCGAGATCGCCGAGGAGATGAAGGAGCCCGTCGAGACCGTGCGCGCGCTGCGGCGTGTGGCCTCGGCAGAGTTGAGTCTCGACGCCCCGCTCGACAAGTCCGACCGAGACAGCGCCTCCTTCGGGGAACGCTTCTCGGGAGCGGACGAGGCGGACATCGAGATCGACGTCGAAGCTCAGGCTCGGCGCGAGTTCCTCGAGAAGATGTTCGAGAGCTATTTGACCGAGCGCGAGCGCAAGATCCTCGTGCTCTACTACGGTCTGGACGACGGAGAGGAGATGACGCTCGAGCAGATCGGAGAGCTCCTGGGCGTCACCCGTGAGCGAATTCGGCAGATCCGGAACCGGGCGTTCGACAAGCTTCGCGGGTCGGAACACGGAGATGCGCTCGAAGGCTTCTGGCGAGCGAGCGCCTGAGCGGCACACCGCCGTCAGGGCACCGCTACCCGGCGGTGTGAAGAGGGGCGGCCGATCGGCCGCCCCTCTGTTCATCCTGGAGAAGCCCCCCGAGACCACAGCTTCCATGGGCAGGCGAGCAGGAAGATCAGCACGGTCAGGACCGCGCTGAGCACGCACCACCAGCATACCGCGTGGAGCACCAAAACCTCGACCCCCGTCAGGTAGATCGAGAACAGGAGACCTCCCGTCGCCGCGAGCCCTAGCAGCCGGTCCACCCACGGCCGACCGTACGCGGGGCCGAGCCCGATGAGGCCGAGGCAGAACACGCCGGCGTACCAGGCCGTTCCCCATGCCGGCACGGGCTGCCCCAGAAAGCGGGCGTACTTCGAGGTCTGCACCACCTCGCACGATCCCGCCCCGCACACCAGGGTCCCGTAGAAGCCCAGGTGGTATAGGAGCAGGTACAGGGACACGAACAACCCGACCAGCGCCACCACCGTGAGCGCGCGCAACCGGATCACCGGATTCACGCGGACGACCGCACCTTCAGTCGGAGGCCGCGGCGGCGGCCTGAATGCGCTCCTCGAGGCGGGCATAGCTCATGTCCTGCCCGCCGAGCGGCTCCCCGTTGAAGAACAGGGTCGGCGTCGAGCTGACCCCGAGCCGTTCGCCGAACGCGCGAGTGGCCCGCACTTCCGAGAGCGTTTCCTGGTTGTCCACGCAGGTTTCGAACGCGGACGCGTCCATCCCGAGGTCCCTGGCGTAGTCGACGAACTTCCCGTTCGGGTTCCCGTCCGTCCGCCAGCTGTCCACGCGAGCGAACAGCAGGTTCTTCATGTCGTAGTACCTGCCCTGCCGACCCGCGCAATGTGCCGCGATCGCGGGCGCCCACGACTCGGGCCACAGGGGAAAGTCATACGAGATCCAGCGGAGTGCCCCGGTGCCGGCGTAGTTCTGCCGAAGCAGCCGACCGCTCAAACTGTTGAACTGGCGGCAGTGCGGGCACAGATAATCCGAGAACTCCATGACTACCGCGGGTGCATCCTCGGCACCGACCGGCGTGCCGGACGACGCATCCGCGACGATCTCGTCATCGGTGATGTTGACGGGCTCCAGGTTCGGAGCTTCGGCATCCCCTCCGGCATTGAGAATGAAGAACCCTCCAGCGGCAACGACGACCAGGATCACGAGCAGGAATCCCTTACCGCCAGCTCCCTTTGCTTTAGCCAAGACACGCTCCTTGTCGAGCACCGATCCGTTTCACTATGATCGGGCCCGGCCGCAATGCCGGACCCCGCAACCTCGGCCGCACAAGATAACACGCGCGGAGTTTCACGCGACCTCGGAGACGAGAAGGCGACCCGACCCCGAGGACGGGAACGAAGGCGGGCCATTCGGGTGGAAACGGTGGCTCCGGGCTCGCCGGTCTACGACGGAACGATTGATCCCTCCACCGGGATTCTGAGACATGATGGGTGTTCACAACTCGAAACGCGCCCGCCGCTTCGGACTCGGCGTTCTCCTGCTGGTGGCAGCCGCATGCGGAGGCGACGACGAAGGAACGACGGCCCCCGGAGAGCGAGGCAACTTCTCCGTCCTGACCGTCAGCACCGGGCCCGAGCTCGACGCGGACGGCTACGAGATCCTGGTCGACGACATCTTCGCGGCGATCATCGGACCGAACGACAGCGTGCAGTTCGGGAACCGGGCAGCCAACACGTATACGGTCGCGCTGGGGGATGTGGCAGGTAACTGCTCGGTGGCCGGGGAGAATCCGAGATCGATCACCGTAAGCAGTGCCGCGGAAGCCGTGACGACGTTCGACGTTGCCTGCACGGAGACGGCCGGCGTGCTCCAGGTGGTGACGGAGACCGGCGGCCCGAATCCGGACGAAGCCTACACGCTGTTCATCGACGACGACTTCACGGGCGCGATCGGCGCGAACGACACGATCAGCACATCAGGGCTGGTCACGGGAACGCACACCGTCCGTATCGGCGACATCGCGCTGAACTGCCAGCTCGTCGGAGACCCGGAGAGAAACGTCGCGGTGCCGAGTCAGGACACGATTCGGACGACCTACGAAGTGCTTTGCACGGACAGGGTCGGGTACGTCCGGCTCATCACCTCCACGACGGGAACGCTGCCCGACGAGGATGGATACGAGGCGGTCATCGAGTTCGGGTCCCCGATCGCGCTTCCCGCGACGGGGGTCCGGACGGTGGGCTCCGTGGCGGCCGGGGTCGCCACGGTCCGTCTGGTGGAGAGCAGCGTCGCGGACAACTGTTCCGTGGAGGGACCGAATCCCCGTTCGGTGACGGTTCCATCCGGCGGCCTGGTCGAATCGACGTTCGAGGTCAGCTGCACCCTTCCGTGAAGACCGCAGCCGGCACCCTGCGGCGGTCGGACGGACGGGTCAGCGGGCGAGCACGAAGACGAGCACGGCGGCCAGCAGCAGGGTGACCACCGCCAGCGCCGTCAGCTGCACCCATTCCGGAATCCGGCGTCGTTCCAGCCGCCCGACCTTCTCGAGGCGAACGAGCAGGTCCGTGGACCAGGCGCGCTCGATCTCTTCCACCATCTCGCGCCACGCGCCCTCGTAACCCCGGTCCAGCCTGACCATGGCGGCTCGCCACTGCTCGGCGGCCCCGTGCACTTCCGAGTCATCCTGATCGGGATGGCCAGCCTCCAGATCAGCGATCCGCTGCCGCAGCTCCTTCTCCTGCCCGGCGAGGTCCGCGAAGCGCTCCCACAGTCGATCGAACGGCCCCTGCATGCGTTCGAGGAGGAAGGCCCTGTCCGCCTCGCCGAGCACGAGATCCCGGTGATCGGTTGAAAGGTCGACCCCCCGAGAGGCCGCGACCCGTTCCAGCTCTCCCGCATACACTTCGGCCAGTCGGTCCGCCGCGGTCGCCACGGCCGCCCGCGTGTCCTCCTGCAGGCCTCCGGAGTTCATCGCATCGATCGCCTTCTCGAGGCTGTAGGCACCCCCGGCGGCCGACTTTCGAAGCAGGAGCGGACCGAGGGCGATCTCCCCGAGCTCCTGGAAATGGGTCTCGAAGAAGTACTCGCGCATACCCACGCGGACCTGTAGCTCGCCCGGCACGTTGGCGGCCGCCCTCTCGGCCACCTCCTGCAGGGACCCGGCAGCGAGCGAGAAGGGAGGCAGCTCCGCCTGCGGTGGCGGCGAGACCTCACCGCGGCTGAACAGCTCGAGGGAACGGGGCTCGGCGCCCTCCGGTGGCTCGTGGGAGGCCGCGTACAGGACCGCACCCAGCTCCTCCGGGAAGAGATATCGGATCGTCAAAGACGTGTGAGGCTTACCGATTACCAGATAGTCATCGTCCCGCTCGCCCGACTCCGCGTTTCTCGCCGGGCGCCGGCTCGCCGCGCGCGCAGGCCACGCGACCTCCCGCTGACGGTCGCGGGACATCAGGTACAGAGCCCGTCGGGTCGCGGCTGCCACGTACAGCCCACCGATCTTTTCGCCCTCGATCTCCCCGGACGCGGCACATCCCGCGGTGAACAGGACGACCTCGTGCCCGAGTTGTCGGACGATCCTCCGTCGGAGCTCGGTCAGGTCGACGCGCTCGGTCAGCTGCTGGTACAGCCCGTCCAGCTCCTCCGCCGTGCCCTTGATCGCGAGGGTGGCCCGCCCGGCGAACAGGAGCAGCATGCCCTTGCGGCGCGACAGCCAGAACACCTCGCCGTACGGCACCATCAGCTCATCGCACAACAGCGCGACGCCCGCCACGGTGAGCCGCGCCATGCGGCGTACCCCGCTGCCCTCGATGAACACGTCCGTCTTCATCGACTGACTACTCATCGGCCAGGACCCGCAGCACTCGTTTGGTGTCACCCAGGTCTTCGAACACGGCATCCGCACCACAGTCGCGCAACTGCTCCGAGGTGTGTCGACCCGTGGCCACGGCCAGCACGCGCGTTCCGTTCCGGCGGCCACACCGGACATCTTCCGGGGTGTCGCCCACCACGACCGCTGCGCTCAGGTCGAAAGACCGCCCATGAAGCCGCTCGGCCCGGGCGCATGCGATCGGGGGTAGATCTTCCCGATGCTCGGAATCGGAGCCGTACGCCCCGAATCCGAATCGGTCGGCCAGCCCCGCCGCATCCAGCTTCCTTCGAGCTCCTTCCATCATATTACCGGTCACCAGTCCGCAGGCGAACCGGTCATCGTCGTCGAGGGCATCGAGGAGTGCCACCACTCCCGGAAACGGGGCGACACGACCCTGTCTCCCGGCCAGCTCCCGCTCCAGCGCCTCGAAGTACAGCTCCCAGGCCGCCCCGAAGCCCGCCTCGATGTCCGTGTCCGACCATCCCACGACTCGGAGCAATCCCCTCACGATGGACGGGTCCGTGCGGCCGTGGAAGTCGAAGGAATCGACCGGGCCGGTCTCGCCGTACACCTCGAGCATCGCCGACCTCAGGGCCGCCTTGCCGGCGCCCAGCGTATCGACCAGGGTCCCATCCACGTCGAACAGGATCAATCGCACCGTCCGCTCCTGTCCCCCACGGGCACGGTGTGTCGCACCTGTTCTCCGAATACCTCGAACAGCCTGCGGTTCGTCCCCGTCGCCTCTTCGATCTTCCGCTCCGGATGCCACTGCACGCCGCAGGTCCAGGCCGCCCCGGGAGCCCGGTATTCGACGGCCTCCACGAGCCCGTCTTCGGCCCAGGCGACGGCCGTGAGATCGGGTGAGAGTTCGTCGATGCCCTGGTGATGCGCGGAGTTCTGCACGAACGTCTCCGTGGTGAACGCCGCCGAGAGGAGGTCCGGCCCCGACGTGTGGATGGCGTGGATGTGGCCATCGAACTCCCGATACCGGTCGTGATCGATGGCCTGACCCCGCTGGGTGAACAGGTCCTGAAACAGGGTGCCGCCGAGGGACACGTTCAGCAGCTGAATGCCCCTGCAGATCGCCAGAATGGGAATCCCGTGCTCGATCGCCCGGGCCACGAGGTCCAGCTCCATCGCATCCCGCTCGGGAGACACGGAGCGCGCCCCGTCCGGTTCCTGGCCATAGCGGGACGGGTCCACGTCCTCCCCGCCCGACAGCAGGAGCCCGCTTACCCTCGACAAGATGCGATGACGGGTCGAGAGGTCGTCCAGCGGCGACAGCACGAGCGGCAGGGCCCCGGCCACCCGGGCGGCCTGCAGATACCCGGCCTCGATGACGGCGCGGGGCATCCCGATGTCGCTGTCCCGGACGGGGACCGTGATCCCGATCAGCGGTTCCTTCATTCGGCCGTCCCCGATCGGGAATCCGTGGACCCGCTCAGCCAGTCGCGGAGGATCGACGGATCCAGGTTGCCACCGGAGAGCACGGCGACCGTGGCTCCCTCCCCGAGCTTCCCGACGCGTCCGGAGCGGATCGCCGCCACCGTGGCCGCACCGCTCGGCTCCACGACGAGGCGCTGACCGAAACACCAGAGCACGGCGTCGCGGATGGACGGATCGTCGACGGTCACGACTCGATCCACGAGCTCCCTGGTATGGTGGAAGGTCAGCTCTCCGGGACGTACGGGCTTCAGACCGTCGGCGATCGTGTGGACCCGATCCAGCGTCACCGGGTGACCGGATTCCAGTGAACGGCTCATCTTCGGTGCACCCTCGGGCTCGACCCCCACGATCTCGGCCGAAGGGGCCAGAGCCCGGATCGCAGCCGCCACGCCCGATATCAGCCCGCCTCCACCGATCGGGACCACCACGGTCCCGAGCCGCAGCTCTTCCCCGCGCCGACCCGCCGCCTCCTGCAACTGGTCGACGATCTCGATCCCCGCGGTGCCCTGCCCCGCGATGATCTCCGGGTGGTCGAACGGTGGGACCATCGTGCCGCCGATCTCGGACAGCAGCTCCTCCGCACGCGCCTTCCGTTCGATCGTCGTGGTGCCGGCCATCTCGAGTCGGGCGCCCAGACGACGGACGGCCGCCACCTTGATGGGCGGCGCATCGACGGGCATCACCACGAGAGCCGGGATTCCGAAACGGCGCGCCGCATAGGCCACACCCTGGGCGTGATTCCCCGACGAATAGGTGACGACACCGGCCGCGCGCACCTCGGGGGAAAGGGCCGATATGAAGTTGTAGGCCCCCCGGAGCTTGAAGGCCCCGGCGAACTGCAGACACTCGCACTTGAGCCACAAGTCGGGAACGTCTTCGTCGATCCCGGCGGCCGACCGGTCCACGGGCAGAAGCGGGGTCCTCCGGATGATCCCAGCCACCCGGCGAGCCGCGCTGCGGATCCGATCGATCGTCACGAGGCCCGGGCTCTCCGACATCGAGCGCTACTCGCTTCCCTCGGGGGCCTCCACCTCTTCGCCGGCTTCCTCCCCGGCGCCCTCCTCCGCGGCGGCAGCGGCGGCCTCTCCCTCCTCGACCTCATCATCGTCCAGATCGACGGCCACTTTGGCGAGATCCACCAGTTCGTCGCCCTCATCCAGCGTGATCAGGCGTACGCCCTGCGTGGCCCGTCCGATCACGCGAATCTGCGCCGCCGGCTGCCGGTTCACGACGCCGCCCCGCGTCACCAGCATGAGCTCGTCTTCGTCCGTGACCTCACGCACGCCCACCACATCGCCCGTCTTGGCGGCCAGCCGGAAGTTGATCAGGCCCTTCCCTCCCCGCTTCTGGACCCGGTACTCCTCGACCCGGGTCCTCTTGCCGGCGCCCCGGCTCGTGACCGTGAGCAGACTCGCGCCCTCGCGCACCACGACGGCGCCGACGACCTCGTCCCCGGACTTCAGGCGCACGCCCCGCACGCCGCGCGCCGCGCGACCCATCTCGCGAACATCCGACTCGTTGAACCGGATGGCCATGCCCTTCTTCGTCGCGAGGATCAGGTCGTTGTTTCCATCCGTCAGCCGGGCGTCGATGAGGCTGTCGCCCTCGACGATGTTGATCGCGTTGATGCCGCGTGAGCTGACGTGCCGATAGGCCGCGAGGCTCGTCTTCTTCACCTGGCCGCTACGGGTCGCGAACAGCACGTAGCGGTCCGGCTCGAACTCCCGCACCCTCAGGATCGACGCGATCTTCTCGTCCTTCGAGATGTCCAGGAGGTTCACCACCGGTTTGCCGCGCGACGTGCGAGACGCCAGCGGAATCTGGTGCACCTTGAGCCAGTAGAGCTGCCCACGGGCCGTGAACACGCACAGGTAGTCGTGCGTGTCGGCGAGGAAGAGGTGCTCGACCCAGTCCTCCTCCTTCGTGTCCATGCCCGCGATGCCTCGCCCACCGCGACGCTGCTGGCGGTACGTGTCCGGCGGAAGGCGCTTGATGTAGCCCTGATGGCTGATCGTGATCACCATCTGCTCGTCGGCGATCAGATCCTCCGGATTGAAGCTGATCTCCGCGTCCACGATCTCCGACCGGCGCTCGTCCCCATACCTCTCGGCGAGATCGACGAGCTCCTCTCGAACCACCGCCATGCGAGCGTCCCTCGAAGCCATGAGCGCCTCGAGACTCTCGATGGTGGCCCGGATCTCCGCCAGCTCCTCTTCCAGCTTCTCGATCTCCAGCCCCGTCAGACGCGAAAGGCGCATGGCGAGAATGGCCTCGGCCTGCTTCGCGGTGAGCTCGAAGCGCTCCTGCAGCCCGGTGGACGCCTCCTCGGTGGTCTTCGAGGCCCGGATGAGCCGGACCACTTCGTCGATGTTGTCCACCGCGACCTTGAGTCCCTCGAGGATGTGCTCCCGATCGCGGGCCTCGCGAAGGCTGTACTCCGTTCGGCGGAGAACCACCGTGTGCCGGTGCTCGATGAAGTGGACCAGCATGGTCTTGAGGTCCATCACCCGCGGCACGCCATCGACGAGCGCGAGCATGATCACGCCGAACGTGCTCTGCATCTGCGTGTGCTTGTACAGGCGGTTGAGCACGATCTCCGGAATCGCATCTCGCTTCAGATCGATCACGACCCGAATCCCGTCACGCGCCGACTCGTCCCGCAAGTCGGAGATGTCCTCGACCCTGCGATCCCGGACGAGCTGGGCGATCTGCTCGACGAGCCGGGACTTGTTCACCATGAAGGGAACCTCGGTGACGATCAGCCGCTCCCCACCGTTCGGACGCTCTTCGACGTGGGCCCGGGCCCGCATCACCACCCGTCCCCTGCCCGTCGTGTACGCGTCGCGAATCCCGGTCCGTCCGTACACGAGGCCACCGGTAGGGAAATCGGGGCCGGGCACGCATCCCAGGATCTCTTCGATCCCGGTCTCGGGATCTTCGATCAGAAGCTCGCAGGCCGCGACGATCTCCCTGAGGTTATGCGGTGGAATGTTGGTGGCCATGCCGACCGCGATTCCGGATGAGCCGTTCACCAGCAGGTTCGGGAGACGGGACGGGAGCACGGTCGGCTCCTGGAGGCGATCGTCGAAGTTGGGCGTGAAGGCGACCGTCTCCTTGTCGATGTCCGCCAGCATCTCGCTGGCCAGCGGTGCCAGGCGGGCCTCCGTGTATCGGTACGCGGCCGCCCCGTCTCCGTCGATCGACCCGAAGTTCCCCTGCCCATCGACCAGCGGGTAGTGCAGGGAGAAGTCCTGCACCATCCGTACGAGCGAGTCGTACACGGCGGAGTCGCCGTGCGGATGGTACTTGCCGAGCACATCGCCCACGACCGTGGCGCTCTTCTTGTACGGTCGGTTGGGAGCGAGGCCGAGCTCGTGCATGGCATACAGGATGCGCCGGTGGACGGGCTTCAGGCCGTCCCGCACGTCGGGCAGCGCGCGCTGCACGATCACGCTCATCGAGTAGTCGATGAACGACTCCCTCATCTCGTCTTCGAGAAGCCTCGCCTCGACTCGCTCGCTTCTGTCGGTCGTCTCCATGTGCGTTCTGCAGGATGGGGTTGTGGGCGCCCAGTCGGCCCCCAGGTTTGCTGGACGGTCCCGTCACGAGTTCGGCCGGGCGAGCCCGGCCGATGGTCCCTGGAGCGCGGCGGATCCGCGCCGCGATCGAATGCTCAGAATAACCCAAGAAATATAGCCCTCGAGGACGCCCGGCGCGACCGGACGGGACGGGACGGAGAGAGGCCCGGGAGGGCGGCCGGAGTGGGCCGGCGAACCCGCCCGCCCCCTGTTCAGGCGCACACCCGGTAATCCCTCAGCTCCCGGTAGTCCAGCGCCTCGAGAGCCCCTCGAATCTCCTCTCTGGCGCCGGGTGAACCGACCGCCACGAGGACGAAGGGGCGCCCCCGGGGGCGGCACGCCGCGAAGCCATCCGGGTCCAGCACCGGCGCCCCGTGCACGTGCTGTCCGATCTTCCGCGGATCCAGGTCCACGAAGGCAGCCACCGGGCGACCGTGTCGGGCGAGTTCTCGGGCGAGCGGCTTGCCTACCTTCCCTGCCCCCCACACGACCAGCGGACGCGAATCCGGAAGAAACGCCTCGACCAGGAAATGACACTTGCAGCGTCGGAAGGCGGCCGGTGAGTAGCGATCCGAGGTTCGGGAATGACGCTCCTCGCGGACGCGCCAGCGGACGAGCGGCTCGGAGAGGTTCGAGGCGTGCATCCCGGCAGCGTGCAGCCTGAGAACGAGATCGTAGTCCTCGGGCCAGCCAGCGTCCCGGTATCCCCCGAGGGCCAGGTATGCCGAGCGGCGGATCATCAGGGTCGGGTGCGCGAGTGGGCATTCCACGAACAGATCGCGCTCCACCCGCACCGGATCGCCGAGCGAGTTCAACCACGCCTCGTATCGCCGATACCCCATGCCCACCAGACGGGTGGGAAACAGTTCCACTGCCGTCCCGCAGGCCGCCAGATCCCTGTGCGTGGCCAGGTACGCCAGCTGCTTCGCGAACCGATCGGGGTGCGCCACGTCGTCCGCATCCATGCGGGCGAGCAGGGCGCCGCCGGATTCTTCCACCGCCCGGCGAAGTGCACGGACCAGGCCGGTCGAGTCCGACCGCCCGGAGCGGTCCGTGGATACCACCCGGACGCGCCCGTCCCGTTTCGCCCACCTCCGGAGAAGGGCCCCGGTCTCGTCGGTCGACGCGTCGTCCACCGCCACGACTTCGAAATCGGTGTGCGTCTGCCTCTCGAGACTCGCGATGCAGTCCGGCAGCCACTCCGCCGCGTTGCGGCACGGCAGCAGAACGGAGACGCTCGGCAAGGAACCGTCAGCCGGCCCGGGCTTCGGCATCGCTCGCGGCAGCCCCCGCTTCGCGGGAGGGCCCGGGTCCGTCCGCCAGGCCCACGTGCCGCGCAAGGTACCGTCCGGTCGTCGACTCCGATGCTGCGACCACCTCGCCCGGCGGGCCGGTCACCACCACGCGCCCCCCCCGCTCCGCGGCGCCGGGCCCGAGATCCACGATCCAGTCGGCCGCCGCGATCACGTCCAGGTCGTGTTCCACCACCAGGACCGTGTGCCCGGCCTCGACCAGCTCACGCAGGACCCCGAGCAACCTCTCCACCTCGCCGAGGCCGAGGCCCACGGTGGGTTCGTCCAGGATGTAGAGACGGGCCTTGCTCGATGCGCGCCGTGCCAGTTCGCGCGCGACCTTCAGGCGCTGCGCCTCGCCGCCCGAAAGAGTGGTGGCTGGCTGACCGAGCCGCAGGTATCCGAGTCCCACGCGCTGGAGCTGCCACAAAGCCTGACCGAGTCGGTCCTGGCGGATGAAGAAGCGGATCGCCTCGTCGACCGTCAGATCGAGCACATCGCGGATCGTACGTCCCCGGTAGCGGACCTCGAGGATCTCCGGCTTGAATCGATTTCCCTCGCACAGCTCGCAGGGAACCGATACGTCGGCGAGGAAGACCATTTCGACCACTTCCTCGCCCGCGCCCTTGCAGGCCTCGCACCGTCCGGCCTTCGAATTGAAGCTGAAATGGCCCGGCCCGAAGCCCCGGCGCCGGGCCTCGGGCTGCTCGGCGAACACGCGCCGGATCTCCCCGTAGGCCTTGATGTAGGTGATCGGGTTGGAGCGCGGTGTGCGTCCGATCGGGCTCTGATCGACGAGCACCACGTCCTCCAGGCTCTGCGCTCCCGAGAGCGAGCGCCAGCTTCCCAGTGGCTCCCCCAGGTGGCGCCGCGCGGAGGAAGTCCCGCGCAGCTCCTTCTCGAGCGCCCGGTACAGGATGTCGTGCACCAGGGTCGACTTGCCCGATCCGGACACGCCGGTGACCGCGGTAAGCCGACGGAGCGGGACTCGCACATCGAGGTCGCGCACGTTGTGCAGCGTCGCCCCCTCGAGCCGAAGCCACTCGTCCGGTGGGGCGGCCCGGCGCTCGAGCGCGGGCGACCGCCGTCGAAGCGCCCGACCGGTGGCCGTATCGGCCCTGCGCAGTTCGGCGAACGTACCGGCGAACACGAGCTCTCCGCCGTGCTCGCCCGCGCCGGGGCCGAGCTCCAGCAGGCGGTCGGCCTGGCGCATCACGGTCGTCTCGTGCTCGACCACCAGCACCGTATTCCCGCGGTCTCTGAGACGTCGGAGCACTTCGGTGAAACGCTCGACATCGCTCGCGTGGAGCCCGATCGTCGGCTCGTCCAGCACGTAGAGCGTATCCACCAGGCGGCTGCCCAGACTCCCGGAGAGGCGGATCCTCTGCATCTCACCGCCGGACAACGATCGCGCCTGCCGGTCCAGAGTGAGGTATCCGAGTCCGACCGCGACCATGAAGTCGAGCCGATCCGAGAGCTCGCGCAGGATCGTCTCCGAGACGCGGGTCTCGAACGGAGTCAGGGTCAACCCGCCGATCCATCGGCGCAGGTCGTCTACCGTCAGGGCCGACGCCTCCGCGATGTCGAGACCGCCCACCCGGACGTTGAGCGCGTCCGGTTGCAGCCGGGCGCCTCCACACGAAGGGCAGGTTTCTGGCAGCTGGTACTGCCGCAGGAAGACGCGAATGTACTGCTTGTACCGCTTTCGCTCCCGCGACCGCAGGAAGGGAATCATGCCTACGAACTCGGGCGACCCTTCGAGCAGCTCCTCCCGGAATGCCTCGGGGAGCGCACCCCACGGCAGGGTGGGATCGATCCCGCGACGGACCGCCAGGTCCAGCACGTCGGCCGCCTCACGGTAGTACCTGGGCTTCGTCCACGGGTCCAGCGCACCGTCGGCCAGCGAGCGTGCAGGGTCGGGAACGATCAGGTCGAGCGCGTATTCGAGGGTGGCGCCGAATCCATTGCAGGTAGAACAGGCTCCGGTCGGATGGTTGAAGCTGAACAGCAGCGGAGTGGGCTCCGGGAAGCTCCGCTCGCAGTTGGAGCATCGGAAGGACTCCGTGAACGGGAGCTTCCGCTCGATCTCGGCCGCCTGTCCGGGCTCGCGGCGGACCTGGAGAACTTCCGCGTGTCCGTGCCCTTCCGCGAAGGCCGCCGACAGCGAATCCGCGAGCCTCTCGCGATTCTCCGTCGAGGCGAACAGGCGATCGACCACCACGAGCACGTCGCGCGCCGAATCGAGCCACTCCGGCTCCGATGAGGCCTCCGCGGTCTCGAGATCCTCCACGTGATGCTCCACTCCGTCGACCATCACCCGGATGTACCCGCGGGCTCGGAGGTTCTCGATCGCCGCTTCGTGGGTGAGCCCTTCGCTCCGCTCGAGTGGAAACGCCACGTGGATGGGCGTCCCGTCGCCGAGCGTCAGAACCTCGTCGGTCGCGGACTGGACCGTGTCCGGCAGGACCCGCTCCCCGCACCCCGGACACAGGGTGTGACCGACCCGGCTCCAGAGCAGCCGCATGTAATCGTACGCCTCGGTCGTGGTGCCGACGGTCGAACGGCTCGACTGCACGGAGTTCCTCTGGTCGATCGCCACGGAGGGAGCCACGCCATCGATCCAGTCGACGTCGGGCTTCGGCATGCGCTCCAGGAACTGTTTCGCGTAGGAGGACAGGGATTCGACGTACCGCCGCTGTCCTTCCGCGTACACGGTGTCGAAGGCGAGGCTCGACTTGCCGGACCCGCTCGGACCCGTGAGCACCGTCATCGCCCGGTGGGGGATCTCGACCTCGACGCCTCGGAGGTTGTTCTGGCGGGCGCCGCGGACGCGAATCGAGGTCAGCATGCCGCGATGATGCGGGAGCGCGGCAGAAGCGTCAAACCGGGTGGCTGGAACCGTATCGGAGGGCCGGGTATCTTCGTTGCACCGAAGCCCGAGTCACAGGAGATCCGACCCTGCAGACCTCCCCCGAAGGTCCGATTCACGAAGAGGAAGCCCTCGGCAAGGCGTACGACGCCCGGCTCATGCGTCGCCTGCTCACCTATCTGCGTCCCTATCGATGGCAGGTGGCGGCGGCCATCGCGATCCTCATCGCCGCCTCCGGCCTGGCCCTCGTCGGCCCGTGGCTGACGAAGCTGGCGATCGATGAGGCCTTCCCCGCCGCCGACACTCGGCTGCTGGCGCTCCTGGCTGCCGCCTACGTCATCTCGATGCTTCTGGCCGGAGTGCTCGAGTACATCCAGACCCTGCTGACCACGTGGATCGGTCAACGGGTGATGGAGGACCTCCGAAGTCAGATCTTCGCGCACCTGCAGCGCCTCGAGCTGGCCTTCTTCGATCGCAACCCGGTGGGGCGGCTGATGACCCGCGTGACCAGCGACGTGGAAGCCCTGAACGAGATGTTCACGTCGGGCGTGGTCACGATCTTCGGCGACGTGTTCACGATCGGCGCCATCGTGACCGCCATGCTGATCCTGGACTGGCGCCTCGCGCTCGTCACGTTCACGGTGCTCCCGCTCGTCTTCGCCGCCGCGTGGCTGTTCCGGACGCGCGTTCGGAACGCCTACCGGGACATCCGGCTGCGCCTGGCCCGCATCAACTCCTTCCTGCAGGAGCGGATCACGGGGATGAGCGTCACCCAGCTGTTCCGACAGGAAGGGGAGACCTTCGGTCGGTTCGAGGAGATCAACCGCGACTACCTGTCCGCCCATCTGCGATCGATCACTTACTACGCGCTGTTCTTCCCGGCGGTCGAGATCCTGGCCGCCGTGGCCATGGCGCTGATCATCTGGTACGGCGGGTCCGAATCCATGCGGGGCGCGATGACGGTAGGGACGATCGCCGCCTTCCTGCAGTACGCCCGTCGGTTCTTCCGCCCGATCCAGGACCTGTCGGAGAAGTACAACATTTTGCAGAGCGCCATGGCGAGCTCGGAGCGTGTATTCAAGCTGCTCGACCGTGAGCCGCACCCGGTCGAATCGGAGCCCGCCGGGGAGACCCGCGTCGCGTCGGATCGCCCCGTACCGTCGAACGCTGCGGCCTCCCGCTTTCCCACCCGTGGCGGTCGGATCGAGTTCCGTGACGTGTGGTTCCGCTACGGTGAAGACGCGGATCGCCGCCCCGAGGAAACCGCCTCGGACCGGGAGCACGACTGGGTCCTGAAGGAAGTGACGTTCACGGTGGAGCCAGGACAGCGGGTCGCGATCGTGGGAGCGACGGGCGCCGGGAAATCCACGCTCATCAACGTGCTCATGCGCTTCTACCGGCCGCAGCGCGGCTCCGTGCTGCTGGATGGAGTGGACATCTCGACCGTGCCCGCGTCCGAAATCAGGCGCCGGATGGGCCTCGTGCTGCAGGACGTCTACCTGTTCTCGGACACGGTGGCTCGCAACATCGACCTGGGACGCGTCGGGATCGGAAAGCGGGAGGTGGCGGCCGCCGCCCGGAGAGTAGGCGTGGAGAGCTACATCGAGCGGATGCCGGATGGATACGAGCAACGACTCGGAGAGAGAGGCAGCAACCTGAGCGCCGGGGAGCGCCAGCTGCTCAGCTTCGCGAGGGCCCTGGCCGGAGATCCGGACCTGCTGATCCTGGACGAGGCCACGAGCTCGGTCGACAGCGCGATCGAAGCGAGGATCGAGCGGGCGCTGGAGGAGCTCATGTTCGGAAGGACGAGCCTGGTGATCGCGCACCGGCTCTCGACGATCCGAAGCGCAGACCGCATTCTGGTCATGCACCACGGGGAGATTCGCGAGACCGGGACCCACGAGGAGCTCCTGGCGCTGGATGGGCTCTACTCGCGTCTCCACAGGCTCCAGTTCGCCGGACCCTCGAGTGCCGCATGACCGACATCCTGGAATTCGTGGTCGGGTTGGATTCGCGCTGGGTGCTGGCCGGCTTGCTGGTCATCCTCGACGCCTGGGCGATCGGTCTGATCATCCGCGCGAAGCCGGCTCGCAAGGTGGGGCTGCTGTGGAGCGCCATCATCGTGCTCTGCCCGATCATCGGGCTGCTCTTCTGGTACGCCCTCGGACCCAAGCCGCTGCCGCCCGGAGCGCGGCCCTGAATCAGGACTTCGGCGAGTCGATCAGGGCGAGGACCAGCTCTGCCGACGATCTCGCTGCTCCTCGCCCCTCCTCCACGTAACGACGGGCGTCGGCTCCCATGGCAGCGCGCTGCTCCGGGGCCGCGATCAGCTCCGACAGGACGCGATCGATCCGGTCCGGCTGCGTCTCCACGGCCACTCCTCGTCGAACCATGTCGCGAGCTTCCCATCGATCGTGGACCGGCCCGAAAAGCACCGGGACCCCGGCGGCGGCCGGCTCCACCACCGAGTGGAGCCCCTCTCCTCCGATGCCCCCGCCGACCCACGCCAGGTCGCACTCCAGATACAGCTCCGCCAGAAAGCCCACCGCGTCCACCACCAGGGGCCTGGAGGCATCCGCGGGGCCCGCGTCGGAAGGCGACGTCTGAAGATCGGACCAGACTCGCGGCTCCACCCCGAGCAGACGGCCGCAGAGGTCCCGAATCCGTCGGACGGCCTCCTCATCCGGCTCGTGCGGCACGAGCACGAGCTCCAGCTTCCCCCCATCCCGGCTCCCGCCTCGAGATTGGAGTCTCGAACAGGCCTCGATCAGCGCGCGCTCGTCCTCCGGCCACGTCGACCCGGCGCACAGTCTGACCTCACCGTCGCTCGACGGCGCGAGTCGCGTTTCCTCATCCGCGACGGCCCGTCGGGCCCGGTCGAGTCGCTCCAGGGCGCGCTCGAAAGAGGCGTCGCCCGTCACCCGGATCGCCCCCGGGCGCGCACCGAGCGACTCGAGCCGCCCGACTTCCTCGGCATTCACGGCGCCCACGCCAGCGAGCCTTCGGTAGCTCGGTTCTAGGAGCTGCCGGCCGGGTCCGCGGAGTCGGGTGCTTCCCGGCCTGACCGTCGCGTTGATCATGCCGAGAGGAACGTCCGCCTCGGCGGCGGCCCGGGTCAGGGCCGGCCACGCGTCCAGCTTGGCGAATACGATCGCGTCCGGTCGAACGGCACCGATCGCCTCCCGGCAAGCCGCCATGGTCTCGAGGGGCGGATAGCCCGCGTAGTCCGGCGCGAGCTCCGGCAACACGGCTTCCGCCGACGGAGAGGAATACGTCACCATCAGTTGGATCCCGGCCCGCTCGGATCGCACCTCGTTCACGATGGGAATCGCCCCCGCCAGCTCGCCCGCGGACGCCCCGTGCATCCACAGGAGCGGCCGGAAGGGGTCGCGGCCGCCTTCGGCCCACCGCCGGATCGCGCCGGCAGCGGCTCGTCGCCCTTCCACGGCGGCAGATACCTTCGGCGAAGCCGCACCGAAGGCCGGGAGCAGAGGCCGGAGGGCATTCACCGCCACGTTGTACGCCTTCTCGAGCAGACTCACGAATCCTCTGCGGTCAATGCGCCTGGATCCGGCGATTCCGGGAACGAAGTCCGCCGGGCAACGGGCTCAAGGTACATCGTCCCAGTCTCCGTAGCACCGTTCGCTGCCGGGGTGGACCGTGCTCATCGGGGTCGCAGGCCGCGCCGGAGCCAGCGTACTATGAATCGGATCGATCCTTCGAAAGGGCTGGCGTGCGATACATCGGAAACAAGACCCGATTGGTTCCTTTCCTCCTCGAGACGATCGAGGGGCTCGGGCTGTCGCCCGGCGTCGCATGCGACCCGTTCGCCGGGACCGCGAGCGTGGGTCGTGCGCTCAAGTCCGCCGGGTGGCGCGTGGCATCGGGTGACCTGATGGCCGCCTCGTACGCCTATCAGGTGGCGCGGGTGGAACTGGACCGCACGCCGCGGTTCGAGACCCGCCTGCTCGGGAACGGGAAGACGCGGGGCTCCGTGAGCTACCGGGCCGTGTTGAGCCACCTGGAGGCACTCGAGCCGGTGAGCGGATTCGTCACCGAACACTACACTCCGGCCGGCACAGAGGGGGCGCGGCACGGCCGCATGTATTTCACGCCCGCGAACGCGGCCGTGATGGACGGCATCCGGGAACGCATCGCGAACTGGTCGGACGCCGGTCTCCTGGACCGTCCCCGTGAGCAACTCCTGCTCGCGACTCTGATCCAGGCGGCGGACCGGGTAGCGAACACGACCGGCGTGTACGCTTCCTTCGTGAAGTCCTGGCAACCGAACGCCACGCGGCCGATTCACCTCCGGCCGATCCGGCCCACGGTGCCCGCGGTGCCGTCCGCGCGCGGCTGCTCGGCGTTCCGCGGCCCGGCCACCGAGCTGCTCGCAAGGGTGGGACCGGTGGACCTCCTCTACCTGGATCCCCCGTACAACGAGAGGCAGTACCCGGGCTACTACCATGTTCCGGAGCTGCTCGCGCAGGGCTGGGACCCGCCGCCGGCGCTCCGTGGAAAGACGGGCCTCATACCGGACGAAGACCTGCGATCGGACTGGTGTCGTCGCGGACGCTGCGAGGAGGCTCTCGGCCAGGTCCTGGACCGGGCCGACGCGAGGCACGTGCTGCTCAGCTACAACGATGAGGGGCTGCTCGACCGCACGGTCATCGAGGCCCTGTTCAGGGACTCGGGAGATCCGGACAGCTTTCGAACGTTCACCCGGGGGTATCGACGCTATCGAAGCGACTCGGACAGACCTGGGCGGCGCTACCGCGGGGACTCGGTTCGCGAGCGCGTTTATTACGTGAGGCGCCCGTGAGCCTGCGGAGGGCGGGCACGTACGCCGGCCCCCGGCGTATACGAGGCATGACCGCAACACACGCACCGTTTCTTGCGGTGGGCCTCGTCCTGTCCCTTTCGGCATGCTCGCCGGGCTTCGTGCTGCGGGCCGGGTGGGAGGAAGCCAAGATCCTGTCCGCCCGGAGAGACATCCACGCCGTCGTCCACGACACCACCACTCCGGCGACCCTGCGGGCGAAGCTCCGGCTCGTCCAGCAGAGCAGGGCCTTTGCGGACCAGGCCCTCGATCTGGACCCCGGGGACGCATTCACCAGCTACGTGAAGCTGGACCGTGACACCCTCGTTCTGGTGCTCACTGCCGCGCCGGAACTCGAACTGCGATGGAAGACGTGGTGGTTTCCGATCGTCGGGCGGCTGCCGTACAAGGGGTTCTTCGACTTCGACGGGGCGCTGGACAGCGCCCGGGACCTCGACGAGCGCGGCTATGACACCTGGGTCCGGCCATCGAGCGCCTTCAGCACCCTCGGCTGGCTTCCCGACCCGCTGATGTCCACGACGCTGCGAGCCGACAGCATCGGGATCGTGGAGACGGTGATCCACGAGATCACGCACACCACGTTCTTCCCGAAGGGTTACGCGCGCTTCAACGAGAGCTTCGCGAACTTCGTCGGGCACCGGGGCGCCATCGAGTTCTTCTGTGATGCCGCCCGGGATGAAGACCTCTGCGAAGCGGCACGAGGACGATGGCACGACATGAGGGTCTTCGGCCGCTTCTTCCACTCGATCGTCGATCCGCTCGAATCCCTGTACGCGAGTGATCTGTCGGCAGACGAGATGCGAGAGGAGAAGAGGCGCATCCTGGAGGAAGCCGCCACACGCTTCGAGCTCGAGGTCCAGCCGGAGTTCGTGTCGGGACGGTACCGGGGGCTCGATCCCGCTCGGATCAACAACGCGTGGCTGCTGTCGCGGATGCTCTATTACACGCGCCTCGACGACATGGAGACACTGTACCGCCGGGATCCCGATCTGGCCGGGCTGATCCGTGACGTCATCCGGGAGACGGGCGACGGAGACCCGTGGGAGGCCCTCGATCGGCTGGTCGCCGGAACGAGAGATGGTGCGGCCGGAGCGGCGGATCGATAGGTTCGAGCGCCATGTACAGAAGCATCCTCATCGGTGTCGATTTCTCGGACGCCTCGGTCGAAACGGTCCGGTGGGCGGTCAGCCGCTTTCCGGACGCGGAGATCACCCTGTTCCACGCGATCGAGCCTCTCGGCATTCCCGGCTACCTGGTGCGGGAGCTGGGCTCCAGGCTCGAGGTGCTGCGGGAGCGCGACCTCGACGCGCGGGCGAATCTGGACGAGATCGCCAGCCAGTGCGGGATCGAAGCGAGGGTGGAGGTTCGCGCCGGATGGATCCCGGAGGCGCTCTCTTCGGTGGTGGAGGAGATCGGGGCCGAGCTGGTGGTGGTGGGCGCTCACCAGAAGCGGGTCTGGCCGTCGGATGAGGTCGGAAACACCTGCGTGTCCATCGTCCGGAAGGCCACGGTGCCCGTGCTGGTCTGGAGGCCGATCCGCCAGGAGAAGGACAAGACGATCCTCGCGGCCCTCGACCTGCGGGACGGAAGTGCGCCGATCGCGGCCACGGCCGCGCGGTATGCCTCCTACTTCCACACGCGGCTGGTGCTGTTGCACGCCATGCCGGGCACGCTGCAGGCGTACGTGCGAGCCGTGAGCTCGCCCACCAAGACGGACGACACGGTTCGCTCCCTGGAGGAGCGGGCGCGGCGTGAAGCTCTCGCCCGGGTTCCGAAGACGCTGCGGAGCGAGCTCGAGATCCAGACGAACATCGTGCGCGGGCGCCCGATCGTGAACCACATCCTGACCGCCGCCGAGACGGAGGCCGTGGACCTGATCGTGATCGGAAAGTACCACGCTCCGGGTCTCTCCGGCCGTGTTCTGCTCGGCGGGATCACCGGGCAGATCATCCAGGGAGCGAACTGCTCCGTGCTCACCGTACCGGTCTGACCCGGTGACCGAAGCCGGCGCAGCGAGCGGCGCGTTCGAATGCGCGCGGTGCGAGAGGGCCGACCGCGAACCCCTCGGCCGAGCCCCGTTCCCCGATGAGCTCGGCGCGCGGTTGGTCGCGGACATCTGTTCCGAGTGCTGGGAGGAGTGGAAACGGCGGCAAATGCTGCTGATCAACCACTACGGCCTGAACGTGCGGGATCCCCGGGCGAGGGAGTTCCTCCTCACCAACCTTCGGTCGTTCCTGTTCGACGAAGGCGAAGAAGCCGACATCGATACGAGCCGGGAGGGCGACGTCTCCTGGTGACCCCGGCGGGACGGCAGGTTCCGCCGGCACTCCCTCGGATCAACCCACCACGAGGTTCAGCAGGCGATCCGGCACGTAGATCGTCTTTCGAATCTCCGACTCCCCGACGTGCCGCTGCACCGATTCATCCTCCAGCGCGACGCCGACGGCCGCCTCCTCGCTGGCGCCCCGCTCGACGGAAATGGTGGCTCGAAGCCGGCCATTCACCTGAACCGGGATCTCCACGGTGTCCGTTGCGAGCTTCGCCGGATCGAACTCCGGCCACGTGGCGTGGTCGAACAGGCTGGCCTCTCCTCCCAGCACGCCCCACAGCTCCTCGGCGAGGTGCGGAGCCACCGGTCCCAGCATGATCACGAGGGGTCGCACCTCATCGATCGTGGGAACGCGGCCACCGGCCCGCAGCACGTTCAGCAGCTCCATCAGGGCGGCGATCGCCGTGTTGAAGGAAAGACCCTCGAAGTCTTCCGTCGCCTGTCGGATCGTGGCGTGGACCGCCCGTTCGACGGCCGGGTCCGGAAAACCCGCCCCGCCCCCCTCGACGGCGGCCTCGACCGCGTCTGACACCCGGGACAGGAAGCGCTGCGGCCCCACGATCCCGCTGTCCCTGAAGTCTCCGCCCTCCTGGTACGGCCCGAGGAACATCAGGTAGGTGCGGAACGTGTCGGCGCCGTATCGGTCGATGTAGTCGTCGGGGTTCACCACGTTGCCCTTCGTCTTCGACATCTTGGCGCCCTCCCGGATGATCAGCCCGTGCTTCCGGAAGCGCAGATACGGCTCCTCGAAGGGAATGTGTCCGAGGTCGTGAAGCACCATGGTGATGAAACGCGAGTAGAGGAGGTGCAACACGGCGTGCTCTTCGCCTCCGATGTACATGTCCACCGGAAGCCAGCGCCCGGTTCGGGCGGGATCCATGGGCTGTTCCGTGACATCGGTGCTCGGGTAGCGCAGGAAGTACCAGGCGCTGTCGAGGAAGGTGTCGGACACGTCGGTCTCCCGCCTCGCGGGGCCGCCGCATTCCGGACATTCGGCGCGATGGAACGACGCATCCTTGGCCAGCGGCGCGATTCCATCATCCCCCGGCTTGAAGTTCTCGAGGTGCGGAAGCACCACGGGAAGGTCCGACTCGGGAACCGGGACGATGCCGCACGCATCGCAGTACAGGATGGGAATCGGGGGGCCCCAGTAGCGCTGCCTGGAGATGCACCAGTCGTGCAGACGGTAGTTCACCTTCGGCTCGCCGAGCCCGCGCTCGGCCAGCCATTCCACGATGCGCCCGGCACCCTCGGCCGCCGGTAGACCGCTGAACTCACCGGAGTTGATCAGCCGCTCGCCCTCGGTGTGCTCGACGAACGCCTCATCTCCCAGGTCCAGCTCCACGGCGGAGGGGTCGGCAACGGTCTCGACCGTCGCCGCCGGGGCGACCACCGGAACGATCGGCAACCCGAAGCGGCGCGCGAAGTCGAAATCCCTCTGATCGTGGCCCGGAACCGCCATGATCGCACCGGTGCCGTACTCCATCAGCACGTAGTCCGCGATCCACACCGGGATGCGATCTCCGGTGGCCGGATTCACGGCGTGGCCGCCCGTGAACACACCCGTCTTGGTCCGATCCTCGGTCTTGCGCCGCTCCACCAGGTCGACCGCAGCCGCCGCGGTCCGGTACGACTCGACCTCGGCGCGACGATCGTCCGTGGTCAGGATCTCGACCAGCGGATGCTCGGGGGCCAGGACCATGAAGGTGGCACCGAACAGCGTGTCCGGCCGGGTCGTGAACACCTCGATCGTGGCCTCCTCCTCCCCGGCGAGTCGGAATCGCAGAAGCGCACCCTCCGATCGGCCGATCCAGTTGCGCTGGGCGGTCAGTGTGGACGGCGACCAGTCGATCCAGTCGAGGTTGTCCAGGAGCCTCTCGGCGTATTCCGTGATGCGGAAGAACCACTGGCTGAGAAGCCGCTGACCGACCTCCGAGCCGCACCGCTCGCACTTCCCTCCCTCCACCTGCTCGTTGGCGAGGACGGTCTTGCAGGAGGGGCACCAGTTCACCGGAGCTTCCTTCTTCACCGCCAGACCGGCGTGATACAGCTGGAGGAAGATCCACTGGGTCCAGCGGTAGTAGTCCGGATCCGTGGTCTCCACCGTGTGGGACCAGTCGTACATGATCCCGGAGCGCTTCAGCTGGCGTGTGAAGTTGGCGGTGCTCCGGGGAATCAGGTCCATCGGGTGCGCGTTGACCTTGAGGGCGTAGTTCTCGGAGTGGATCCCGAACGCATCGAAGCCGATCGGCTCGAACACGTCCCGCCCCCGCAGCCTCTGGAAGCGCCCGTGAAAGTCGGCGCCGGTGAAGGCGTAGAGATTCCCGACGTGCAGGCCCTCGGCCGACGGATACGGAAACATCATCAGGTTGTAGAACGGCTCGGCGGCCTCGTCGAGATCAGGCTCGTTGATCCCGTGCTCGGCCCAGAAAGCCTGCCACTTCTGTTCCACGCTCGTGGGGTCGTACATGTCACACTGCCGGATCCTCGGACCGTTGAAATGCGCCCGATCGCCGCCCGGTCCGGACCGGCGGCGGCGGCGGGCGATCGTCGAGGCGGAGATTATGGTGCCGCCCTTCCCGGGTCACAAGCCGCTGGAGGTCGCTCGCCCGTCTTGCTCCGCTCGGATGTCCGCCCTAGCGTAGGTCCGTTATGGATCGGAAGGTCGAATTCGACGGCTGGCTGAGCCCCGGTGTGGCGCTCGTGCTCCTCGAGTCGCTCCGGGACGTGGACACGCCTCCGGAGGTGCTCGAGGACGAGGCGTTCCGCATCAGCCTTCCGCGCCGTCTGGGTCTCAGCGACGTCATCGACGGGCAGATGCGCCGGTACGCGGACATGCGCAAGCGGCGCCGACAGCTCGAGGCGAGCGAGTTCCTGGACCTGCTGCGGCTGATCGCCCGGCGCCCGGACGCTCGCATGGTGTTCGAGGCGGCCGGTGACCGGCTGGGCTCGGAGTACGCGTCCCGGACCTCGCGGGTGGCGGGGCTCGCCCGGCGGGTGGCCCCCGCGGCGCTTCGGCGACGAAGCCTTCTGAGGCACCTGCGCCGCATCGCGGTGGCGCTCAGCCCGGGCGGGCTCGTCCAGGCGGACCGGACGGATCCTTCTCTCTCCGTGGCGCGCTGTCTGCCCGCCGCGGCGGACGATGCGGGTACGGCCTGCGGCATGATCACGGCCGCCTTCACCGCATGCGCTCACGGTCTGGGCGAGTCGGTTCCCGTGCGTCACCCGCACTGCGAGAGCCGGGGTGACGAGGCCTGCCTGTGGGAAGTCGCCCCGGCCGACGCGTAGGCGACGTGGAAAAGGACGAGGTCAGGCCCGCGGCGGGGAGGCGGCTCCGACGCGCCCCTGAGGCTCCCGCGGCTCGACGTGCACGACCGCCCCCGAGAAGCCCGCGTCCCCGATGAGCCGGCGCTCCACGGCGTCGGCGACCCGATGACCCTCTTCGACCGACCGGTCGCCATCCACTTCGATCGTCAACTCCACGAACGCCGCGCCGGGGAGCTCTCCGCGGCTCCTCACGTCCGAAACGCCCCGGACACCGGGGACATCCTCCACGAAGCGGACGATCCTGTGGGCCTCCACCGCGGCGGTGTCGATGAGCGCAGGCACGGCATGCCTGAGGATCTCCCAGCCGCTCCGCGCGATGAGGGCCGCCACGACCAGGCCCAGCCACGCATCGGCCTCCGCCCACCCCCGGCTCACCAGGAACAGTCCACCGATCACGGAAACGGTGACGAGCACATCGGAACCCGTGTGTCGGGCATCGGCGGTCAGCAACACGCTCGAGAGCTTCCTTCCCGCGCGGTTCTCGGTCCACGCGACGACCGCGTTGACCAGGAGGGTGGCCGCCAGCACGCCGAAGGTGATCGCATCGGGCCGCGGGGGCGTGGGATCTCCGAGCAACAGCCGGCCGACGGCCGCACTGACCAGCTCGAAGCAGGTGATCGAGAGGAAGGCCACCACCGCCAGAGCGCCCAGCATCTCGTACTTCTCGTGACCGTAGGGGTGCTCCTCATCGGGCGGCAGGGCCGCGGCGTGGATGGCGGTGAGGCCGACCACGTTGTTGAGTGCATCCACGCCCGAATGGGCCGCATCGCCCAGCACCGCGAGGGACCCGGAGCGGAGGCCGACCCATACCTTGGCGCCGATCACGGCCAGGTTCGCGAACAACACGATCCACAGCACTCGGCGGACCGCGGCGTGACGCTCCTCGCGCGTCGGCGGCCCCGGGGTCACCGGCGGGACCAGCGGCCCGTGCCGGGGCTCCGTCCGCGGCCGCGCCGCGACGATCCCGAAGATCGCCGGAGGCGGTCGAGCAGCATTCGGATCGGCGCCTTTCGTTCCGCGCGGGCTCCCGTGTCCTCGTAGCGGTTGTACAGACCGGGATACCCGAGGCCGATCCAGATGCCGAGCGCCAGAGCGAGCCCGCAGGCCAGCGCCAGCAGGACCAGGAATGTCCGATCGCTCATCCGCTCTCTCCGGATTCGGTTCTCCGCGCCTTTCGGGGCGTTCCAATCTCGTGTACGGCCCGCCGGGCGCAAGCGCAGGCCACGAACGCACGTCCCGGCATCCGGGTGCTTGCACATCGGGCGAGGGACAGCCAGCTTTTGGCAGGACGTCAGCGCGCGACGTCGACGTCTGGCCGGATCCGGCAATTTCAACTCAGGAGAGGTCACCGTGGGCGACTCCTACTTCCGTCGTGGCTCCCGCTTCCGGACATGGGGGACCAGCCTGGCCGTGCTCGCCATCACCGCTCTGGCGGGCGGATGCGTGGACGAGGACACCGTGTTCAACGACCGTCCCTTCGGCGACGACCCGCCGCCGTCCGCGGGCGGCATGCTCGGATACCTCCAGGGCCAGCCCGGGCAACCCACGTGCGCCCAGTGCCACGCCACGCCGAGCTCCAGCTGGACGACCACGGCCCACGCGGACGCCTGGAACACGTTGCAGGAATCCGGGCACGCACAGGCGTTCTGCGAAGGTTGTCACACGGTGAGCCAGCTCGGCAACGCCGCCACCGAGCCGGTCGGGTGGACCGCCACCGGTGACGCACGGTACCACGACGTCCAGTGCGAGTCCTGCCACGGCCCCGGCGCGACGCACGTGGCGGATCCGCAGGCGACGCAGCCGCTGGCTTCCCTGGCGGTCGGAACGGACCTCACGAACGGTTGCGGCGAGTGCCACAACGGCACGCACCACCCCTTCGTCGAGCAATGGGAGCTCTCCGCACATTCCCAGGTCGTGACGTTCGCGGCGGCCCGGGAGGAGTGCGCCGGGTGTCACCGGGGCCAGGGTACGCTCCTGGCCTGGGGCGTGCGTTCTCCGTACCTGGAGCTGGGTAGCGAGGAGCCGCTTCCCGTGGTGTGCGGGGTCTGTCACGATCCCCATGACGCCACCTTCGAGGGTCAGCTCCGGTTCCCCGTGAACACCGCCGACGTGGAGGTCCACCTCTGCGCCCGGTGTCACAACCGTCGATCGGTCCCGGACCCGAACTCGTCGCACGGTCTCGAGCCGCATTCACCGGAGACGGAGCTCCTGGTCGGCGAGGCCGGCTGGATCCCGCCCGGCGCCGAGCTGGACTACGGTTCGATCGTCGCCTCGCACGGGACCGAGAACAACGAGAAGCTCTGCGCTACCTGCCACGTCGTGATGTACGAGATCACCGATGCGGCGTCGGGGCAGTTCCTGTTCAACTCCGTGGGGCACACCTTCGGCGCGGCGGCGTGCGTCGACGAGAACGGAATTCCGACGGGCGAGCATGACTGCCCGATCGACACGCAGTCCCGGTCGTTCGCCGGCTGCCTCGGTTCGGGCTGCCACTCGACGGCGGAGGGGGCCTCGGCGATCATGAACCTCCGGGTGGATTTCGTGGCGAATCAGGCGGCCACGCTGCTCGCACAGCTGGAGGTGGTCGATCCGGGACTGGATGAGCCCGGCGGCGAGATCGACTCCGAGAACTCCACCTTCACGGTCGCGGAGGGGGCGTACTTCAACTATAACCTGGCCCTCCACGGCGGCGACGTACACGCCTCGACGGTTCACAACTCGCCGTGGATCCGAGCGCTGCTGGCGGCGAGCATCGCGGCCGTGGAAGAGGAATACGGGGTGGCGCCGGCGGCGCTGTAGCTCCGACGGACCCGACGGGCTCCCGGCGCACGGACGGTCAGGCCTCCGTCGCCGATCCCGACCGCCCAAACAAAGACGCCCTCGCTGCCGGATCCGGCAGCGAGGGCGTCGTCGATTCTCACCGGACGCCGAGGGAGAACGACCCCGTCAGCGTCGCAGTCCGATCATCCGGCCGGCGCGTGACACCACTGGCAGGTATCCGCTTCCCGACCCTCGTGGCTGGCCGGCGCCGCCGGGATGCCCTCCATGGCGCCGGAATGGCACATCGCGCAGTTGTCCTTGCCCGCCAGGTCGTGCGGAATCGCGGCGGCCTCGGCCGTCTGCATCTCCGCATCCGGGGCATGGCACATGGCACAGTCATCGACCTCGAAGGCCGCATGACTCTCCGGAGCCGCCGGGATTCCCTCCATGGCGCCGGAGTGGCACATCGTGCAGTTCTCCTTGCCCTCCGTGTCGTGCGGCATGACGGGAGGTTTTGCATCCTGTGCGAAGGCCGTCCCGGCTGCCAGGAACAGCATCGCCGCGGTGGTCACTACGACGTGTCGAATCATGCTACGCTCTCCTTGCTGCTGGTATCGCGCCGGCCGCGCATGTTCGCACGCGCTGAGCCCCTCCGGCGCTTTCCAAGTGCGTTGGAAACTAGAGTGCCGTTGTCTCCGCCGCGAGTATCCGCCCGACCGCCGGCCCGTCTCTCGAGTTCTGGCCCGGACACACCCGGCAGGGTAGTTTTCCGTGCCCGGAACGTGAGGCCGCAGTGAAGGTTGCCCGCGGCCCTGAACAGGGTAAGCGAGAGGCCCGACCCACCATGGAATCAGCTTCGCACGGTCGCCCGCGCGACCTCGGCAGCATCTTATTGAACTCCATGATCGCGGTGGTGTTCCTGTGCGCGCTGGCCATCTTCGCGCTCTACACCAATCCGCCCGAGCACCTCATCATCCCGCAGCACGAGATGGCCGTCCGGGTGACGCGGGTCGATGCCCTCCCCGTCGGCAGCAGCCGCATCACCACGTGGGGAGAGCAGGCCATCCTCGTGGTCCGCAGGACCGAGACGGACTATGCGGCCCTGCAGGGTGTCTCTCCCGTGGACGGGTGCATCCTGGAATGGGACGCGGACGCGCTCCGGGTCACCTCCCCGTGCAGTCATCAGCTGTACAACCTGCGCGGGCACGCGGTGGAGGGTCTGACCACGGAGCCGCTTCAGCGATACCGGGTATACGTCCGGAACGACATCGTCTACGTGACTCGAGACTAGGGCAGGAGCTCGCATGTTCAAGAGAGTCCGGACCTGGCTCGGACAGGTGAGGGAGGATCTCCGGGAGAGCACGGACGCCAGCCTGCTGTCGTCTCTGCGATTCCTCGGGCTGCTCTACGGTCCGATCGACCGCAAGCTCCCGATCGACCAGGCGCTCCGGAAGTCGTGGAGTCGCAGGCTCCCCCCGTATGTCGGGTGGCGCCACTCCTTCGGCGGCATCGCGTATCTGCTCTTCATGATGCTCGTCGTGACGGGTGTTCTTCTTTCCTTCTACTATCGGCCGTCGGTGGACGAGGCGTATGCCAGCGTGCAGTACATCACCACGGAAGTGCCGTTCGGGTGGCTGCTGCGAGACCTGCACGTCTGGTCGGCGAACCTCATCGTGCTCGCGATCCTCGCCCACATGGCTCGCGTGTTCTTCTCGGGAGCCTATCGTCCTCCGCGAGAGACCAGCTGGCTGGTCGGCGTGCTCCTGCTCTTCGTGGTGCTCGCATTCGGCGGTACGGGGTACCTCCTTCCGTGGGACCAGTGGTCCTACTGGACGGCCACGGAGGTGATGAACGTCGTGCGGGGGCTTCCGATCCTCGGGGAGCCGATCGCGGGATTCCTCACCGGCGACGTCTTCGTCTCCGGCGCGACGCTCAGCCGCTTCTTCGCACTGCACGTGATCGTTCTACCCTGGGCCGCGTTCGGGCTGCTGGTCCTCCACTTCGTCGTCGTGCGGAGACACGGCGCCGCGCCACCGCGGGGATACGTGGACCGGGGTGAAGAGGGCACTCCCTTCTTCCCGAACCACATGCTTCGGATCGTGATCGTATCCGCTCTGGTCCTGGCCGCCTCCATCTCCCTCGCGGCGCTGTATCCGAGACCGATGGGAGATCCGGCCAGCCCGTTCGACGTTCCCTCCGAGCTGGTTTCCTCGTGGGTGGTCGTGGACGTTTCGCTCGGTCTGATCCGCACTCTCGGAGCGTGGGGCTTCGTGGCCTTCTCCGCCCTCGGCCTCCTTCTGGTCATCCTGCCGCTGGTGGACCGCGACAGCGACAAGCCGGTGCGCAAGAGGCCTCTCGTGCTCGGGGTCGGCCTCCTGTTCTTCCTCGGCTTCCTCGCCTTCTGGGCGGTGGGTAGACAGGAGACGTCGGTACCGGCGGGCGCAGAGATCGAGAGCCGCATCCTGGAAGAACGTGCCGTTCCCCGGCCGCCGGACTCGCAGCCGGATTCCGGCATCGAGGAGGAGGGGCAGCGATGATGAGGCAATCGGTACTTCTCGGTCTACTGTTGTCCACCGCGCTGTGCGCGAGCGAGGTACGGGCGGACGCCGCGATGGCCGCCGAGTCGCTCGCCGTCGTTTCCAGGATCCAGGAAGCGAGCGGGAATCAGGAGTACGGCTGCCTCGTCTGCCACGCGGACAAACGGCGGGCGTTTCTGCAGGGCGTGCACTCGGAGCGGGGCGTCCGCTGCCACGACTGTCACGGCGGCAACCCGGCGAGCTACGAGGCCGTGGAGGCCCACGGCGGTGACTTCAAGGGCGCCCTCGGCAAGCTCGAGGCGCTGGAGGTGTGCTCTTCCTGTCACAGCGATCCGGATCAGATGCGACAGTACGGGCTCCCCGCGGACCAGATCGCCGAGCTTCGGACGAGCCGGCACGGGCAGCTGCTGCTGGACGACGGGGACTTCAACGCACCGACGTGTTCGGACTGCCACGACCCGCACACGACCCTCAGAGCGGACGATGCCCGCAGCGGCGTCCATCCCCTCAATATCGCGGCGACCTGCGCGCGGTGCCACGAGGACGAGGCCTTGATGGCCCGGTACGGCATCCCGGCGAACCAGGTGGCCGAGCACCGTCGCAGCGCGCACGGAGTGGCGTTGTATCGAGATCACAACTTCGCGGCGCCCACGTGCATCGGCTGTCACGGCTCCCATGCCGCTCTGCCCCCGAATGTCCGTGAGATCTCGAACGTCTGCGGGCGGTGCCACGTGAACGTGCGACGGGCGTTCGACGCCGGCCCGCACGGGTCCTCATCCGGCACCCCGGCTCTTCTCGGGTGTACGGCCTGCCACTCGAATCACGACACCGAGCGGGTGCCGGCGGATGAGGTCGCCGAGACCTGCGGCAACTGCCACGACGAGGGGAGCGCGCAGATCACGCTGGGACTCGAAGTCGAACAGCTGCTGCTGCGAGCGAGATCGGAGCTGGATCGTGCCGACGAGGCGATTCACGAGCTCGTCCGGGGCGGACACGAGGTGTCCGACGAGAGATTCCGATTCGAAGCGGCGCTCACCGACTTCCGCAAGCTCGAGACGATGCAGCACTCCCTCGATCTCGAGGAGATGACGGACCTCGAGCGCCTCGTCACTTCGGCCTCGCTGGACATACGCAACAAGGCGGAGGTGAGCGCCGAGGAGAAGTGGGAGCACAAGCTGTTCCTGATCCCCGTTTGGTTCTTCGCGCTCGGTATCGTCTTCCTCGCTGGATACCGGCTGAGACAGGTCGGCCGGCACAGCACCGAGCCGGGAGAGGTCGATGGCCGGTAAGAGAGGATGGAAGCGCTCGAAGCTCCTGCTCGGAGGGGTTCAGGTCCTGATCCTCTTCATCCTGCTCGCGGGGCTCGGGACCTTCGGTTTCATCGAGTACAGCGCGCAGCCGAGCTTCTGCACGAACTGTCACAACATGGAGCCCTACTACGAGTCGTGGACGACCTCGAGCCACAACGACGTGCCCTGCATCAAGTGCCATTACGCCCCCGGAATCAAGGCCGAGGCCATGGGCAAGCTGCAGGCCGCGAACCAGGTGGTGAAGTACGTCACCGGGGCGTACGGAACGCGTCCGTGGGCGGAGATCGAGGACGCGGCCTGTCTGCGCTCGGGGTGCCATTCCACCCGCAAGCTCGAGGGTGAGCTCGTCTTCAAGGGTGTCCGATTCAACCACAGCCATCACCTGACCCAGCTCCGGCGGGGCAAGCAGCTCCGCTGTACGAGCTGTCACTCCCAGATCGTACAGGGGGAACACCTGTCCGTGACCCAGGAAACCTGCTTCCTGTGTCACTTCCGTGGGCAACCTCCCGGCGAGCCGATCGCGGGCTGCACCGGGTGTCACGCATCCCCCCCGCGCCTCGAGGTCGAGGGCAGGGTGATCGATCACCCGCAGTACGTGGAGGACATGGTGTCCTGCGTGTCGTGTCACGACCGGGTCATGGAGGGCTCGGGGTCCGCCGACATCGACCGCTGTTACGTGTGTCACAACGTTCCCGAGCGGCTGGAGCAGTACGAGAACACGACGCTCCTCCACGAGGTGCATCTGTCGGAGCACAACATCGAGTGCCAGCTCTGTCACAGGCCCATCGACCACAAGATCGTCTCGTTGACGGAGAAGCTCGAGCTGGACTGCGAATCCTGTCACCAGGGCACGCACGCGGCGCAGCAGCGCATGTTCTCGGGGACCGGGGCCCATGGAACGGAAACCGACCCGAGCAGCATGTTCCTGGCCCGGGTGACGTGCCAGAGCTGTCACGGGCTGCCGCAGGACGTGCCCGGGCACGCGGAGGTGAAGGTGGCGGGCGAGGCGACCTGCCTTTCCTGCCATGGCATCCGGTACGCCAACATCCTCCCGGGATGGCAGGCGGAGACCTCCCGCAAGCTCGGGCAGGTGGCGCCGGTGGTGGACGCGGCGTCGAACGCTCCTCGGGTGGGCAGCGCCGAGCAGCGGAGGGCCGCCGACAGCCTCCTCTCCCTGGCGGCCGAGAACGTCGAGCTGGTTCGTGTGGGTCGGGGGGTCCACAACGTGGGATACGCCGATGCCGCTCTCAGGGCCGCGCTCGATCTGGTGGCGGAGGCCTCGGCCACCGGCGGAATCGGCTACCGGCCACCCGAGGTGAACCTCGGCCCCACCGTCGAGGAGAACCAATGCCTGCGCTGCCACATGGGCATCGAGGAGCAGCAGGGAAGCTGGGAGGGGCGGCGCTTCGAACACGAGCCGCACGTCGCGCGGGCCAACCTCTCCTGCGAATTCTGTCACTCGTCGATGGACGACCATGGCAAGGTGACACTCGCCTCGCCGAGTATCTGCTCGGACTGTCACCACAGCGGAGCCATCCAGTGCGAGACCTGCCATGGAGCAGGGTCGGGACCACAGCCGGCCACGATCGTGACCCCGACGGGAGATTTTCCACACCCGCTTCACGTTCAGATGGGCTTCCCGTGCCAGACCTGTCACGGGTCGCCCCCGGGCCGACCGCGCCCGGAACTGTGCGAGACCTGTCACGGAGCGCACCATCAGCCGGAGGCGAACTGCCTGGCCTGCCATCGGGAGGGCGTGCTCGACCTTCATCCTCCGGTGGCGCACCAGGGTTGTGCCCTGTGCCACGGCGACGCCGTCGAGGGAATCGATGAGTGGTCACGCAACGTGTGCACCGTGTGTCACATCGACCGCGTCGACCACTACGCACCGAACGATTGCGTGTCCTGCCACCCCCAACCGGCGCTCGGAGAGAGCGCCGAATCCGGAGGCTCCTGACGCTGCGCCGGCTCGCACCGGAGTGCGGGCTGGCTGGCACGATTGATGCCGTGTGTGACCCGTAGAAATCCCTCGACGGGTCACATAATCCGGAGATCCCAATGCTCCCCCATCTCCCTCGCCCTTCCATCCGTTCGGTGGCGATTGCGAGCCTCGTTCTTCTCCTCCCGGACGTCTCGCAGCTGGCCGCACAGGACCAGGAACCGGACGATCCGAACCGCACCTGCTTCGTGTGTCACGGCGACCCGGAGAACTTCGCCGGCAGAGAGGACGGGGAGCGACTCATCGTCACGGAGGCGAGCTTCGACGAGTCCGTTCACGGCGGGTTCGGCTTCGCGTGCACGACGTGTCACCGGGGATACGCGTTTCCGCACCCCGAAGAATACACGCCTGTCGCCTGCTCGACCTGCCACGCATCGGAGGGTCGACAGTACCGGGAGAGCGTTCACGGATACGCGCTGGAGCGCGGTAACGAGCGTGCTCCGACGTGCGCCGGCTGTCACGGGAAGCACGACATCCGGAGAAGCGACGACCCGGAGAGCCACACGTACCACACCCGGGTCGCCGAAACCTGCACGGAGTGTCACAGCACCGGCGGACTGCTCACCGACCAGTACGTGAAGCTCCCATCACCGTCGCTGCAGTACGCCCAGTCCGTGCACGGTCAGGCCGGGGCCCAGGGAGACATGGACGCCGCGACCTGTACAGACTGTCACGGCGTACACGACCTCAAGGGACATAACGACCCGAGTTCGCGCATCAACCGGCTGAACGTTTCGACCACCTGCGGTGCCTGCCACGGCGACGCTGCGGAGGAGTACGACCGGTCCATCCACGGTCGCGCCCTGAAGGCCGGCGTCGGCGACAGCCCGACCTGCACGGATTGCCACGGAGAGCACCTGATCCTTCATCCGGAAAGCCCGGATGCGAGCACCCACGCGAATCGGCTGGCCACGCAGCTCTGTGGCGACTGCCACAACGACCCGGTGATCATCGCCAAGTACGACCTGCAGCATGAGGTCGTCCACAGCTACGAGGACAGCTACCACGGCTGGGCCACCGCGCGGAACAGCGCGAGCGCGGCTTCCTGTGTCAGCTGCCACCGGACGCACCTGGTGCTGCCGGCCGCCGACCCGGCCTCGTCCGTTTCCGAACAGAACGTGGTGGAGACGTGCCGGCAGTGTCACCCGGATGCCACCGCGGACTTCGCCCGCTCCTACAACCACATCGCCGCATCGGCGGCGACGAACAAGGGCAAGAGGATCGTCACCGGTCTCTACATCGTCCTGATCCTCGTGGTGATCGGCGGGATGGCCGTACACAACGCGCTCATTCTCAACTTCTACATGACGGAGAAGAGGCGCCGCGAGCGGGCCGAGCGCAGCGTGATCCGCTTCGACAAGATTCAGATCGCGCAGCATGCGACGCTCGCCCTGACGTTCATCCTCCTCGTGCTGACCGGGTTCGCGCTGCGCTACCCGGATGCCCTGTGGGTGAAGGTGACCGGCATCGCCTTCATCAGCGAGCCGGTGCGTTCGTGGAGTCACCGGATTCTCGGGGTCGCGCTGATCCTGTTCTCGGTCGTGCACGTCTTCTACGTGGCGCTGTCGAAGCGAGGGCGGGAGGAATTCCGGGCCATGCTGCCGACCTTCCAGGACATCAAGGACTTCGGCGACAACATGGCCTATCACACCTGGCTCCGGAAAAGGAAGCCTGGGTTCGGCCGGTACGACTACACGCAGAAGGCCGAGTACTGGGCCCTGGTGTGGGGCACGGGCCTGATGGCGATCACCGGGCTCGTTCTCTGGTTCCCGGTGGTGGCCACGTCATGGGCGCCGGCCTGGATCGTTTCGATCTCCGAGACGATCCACTTCTACGAGGCCTGGCTGGCCATGCTCGCGATCGTCGTGTGGCACTTCTTCTTCGTGATCTTCCACCCCGAGGTCTACCCGATGAGCTGGATCTGGCTCACCGGCAAGATGCCGGAGCACGAGGTGGAGTCGGTGCACGGCCGGTGGTACGAGGAAGAAGTGCGAGATCTCCTCGACGATGAGGACGCCGGCGGAGCCAGGGCGTAGGCGTTCGATCGGACTCGCAGACTCCCGCATCGGGCGCCCGTCGCAAGCCGACCGGTGGGCGCCCGCTCCACCTGGGACACATTGACCCATCTGAGTCGTGTGCCGTTGCCTCTGCAGACCCCACAAACCGCTTAACCACAGGTCAGGCAGCAACTTATCTGATTGCGTCCACTTCTTGCAGTAGGCTTTCGTGGGCGCAGGCCCGAGGCTCTGGTGAACATCGATCGATAACGATTGGCCGCATGAATCTCTCCGGAGGAACGATGCGAATCCGGATGTACGATAGAACCCTGTGGATCGCCGCCATCGGCGCGGCGGCCCTGCTGGCCCTTTCCGCCGGACCCCGGCCGGCCGTGGCGCAGGAGATCAACTGCGTCATGTGTCACGAGAACCCGGCCTTCTTCCAGAGCATGGAGAACGGCGAGCGCCTGGTGGTCACCCAGGAGTCGCTGGCGGGATCGGTGCACGGCAGCCTCCGCTGTCAGGACTGCCACGCCGGTCTCGAGTTCCCGCACCAGGCAGATGCTCCTCCCCCGAGCTGCGCGCAGTGTCACGGTCGGCAGACGCGGCAACACCGCGAGTCCCTGCACGGGCAGGCCGCGGCCCGCGGTGATGCCCTGGCGCCCGGTTGCGCGGACTGCCACGGAACGCACGACATCCTGTCGCGGAGAAACCCGGCTTCCCGGACGTCCGTGATGAACGTCCCGGTCCTCTGCGGCGAATGTCACCAGGAAGGGACGGAGGTGTCCGAGCGCCGGGACATCCACCAGGACAGCATCCTTCGGAACTACTCCCTCTCCATTCACGGAGAGGGACTGTACGAGCGGGGTCTGGCCGTCACGGCGGTGTGCACCTCCTGTCACACGTCCCACTTCATCCTGCCGCACACGGATCCGCGATCGAGCATTCACGTGAACAACGTCGCGGGCACCTGCACGGCCTGTCACTCGCGGATCGAGGAGGTCCACACTCAGGTGATCGAGGGACGGCTGTGGGAGGAAGAGCCGCACGTCATCCCGGCCTGCGTGGACTGCCACCAGCCCCACGAGATCCGGCGGGTCTTCTACGATGCCGGAGTGGCCAACGCGGACTGCCTGAGCTGCCACTCGGATCCGGAGCTCACGGGCACGGCGCTCGACGGCAGCACCGTATCGATGTTCGTCGATGAGGGGGTCTACGCGGTGGGGGCGCACCAGACCACGACGTGCGCGCAGTGCCACACCGACGTGAGCGTGATCTACGACGAGCGCCCGTGCGAGGCCGTGTCCTCGCCGGTGGACTGCTCGATCTGTCACGCCGGACCGGTGACGGAATACCGTGCCAGCCAGCACGGGACGCTGGCCGCCGAGGGGGTGGCCGACGCCCCGGTGTGCCTGGACTGTCACGACAAGCACGCCACGCTCAAGCAGGACAACCCGGCCTCGCCGACGTATCCGCGGAACGTCCCGGAGCTGTGCTCCACCTGTCACCAGGAAGGCGAGGTCGCGGCGGAGCGCATCCACCACGAGGGCGATCCCATCGTCCGCAGCTACGAGATGAGCATCCACGGGAAGGGGTTGCTGGAGAGCGGTCTCGTGGTGACGGCGACGTGCAGCGACTGCCACGGGCCGCACTCGGAGCTTCCGCCTTCGAACCCCGCCTCGCGAGTCAATCCCAACAACCTCGCCGCCACCTGCGGTCAGTGCCATCACGGCATCGAGGAGGAGTTCCGGGAGAGCATCCACTATCCCGAGGGCGGCATCTACGAAACGGGAGGCGAGCAGACCTATCCGACGTGCGAGGACTGCCACACGTCCCACACGATCAGCCGCACCGACCGGGATGACTTCCGGATGCTGATGATGAGCCAGTGCGGCCGGTGCCACGAGGAGGAGTCGGAGACCTTTTTCGACACGTATCACGGCAAGGTCTCCCGGCTGGGCGGGGCGCGCGCCGCCAAGTGTTACGACTGCCACGGAACGCACAACATCCTGCCGACATCGGAACCGGCTTCGATGCTGAGCCGGAACAACATCGTGGAGACGTGCGCCCAGTGCCATCCGGCGGCCAACGAACGCTTCACGGGATATCTCACGCACGCCACGCACCACGACCCCGACAAGTATCCGTTCCTGTTCTGGTCGTTCTGGCTGATGACGGGACTGCTGGTCAGCGTGCTCACCTTCTCGCTCATTCACACGGGAGCGTGGCTATTCCGCCTGTGGCGATCGCCCGAGCACTGGAAGGGTCACGTGGAAGCCGTGACGGCGGAGCGAAAGCAGCTGTATCGGCGCTTCACCAAGTTCCAGCGCACCATGCACCTGGTGATGCTGCTCAGCTTCATGCTGCTCGCCGCCACCGGTATGGCGCTCAAGTTCTCGTGGATGGGCTGGGCCAAGCTGTTCTCGCGCATGGTCGGCGGCTTCGAGGCGATGGGCATTCTGCACCGCCTGGGCGCGATCATGTTGATCACCATCTTCATCGTCCACCTGTGGGACGTCCGGAAGCAGAAGCGGGCCTCGGGCAGGACCTGGAAGGAGTTCATCCTCTCGCGCGACTCGCTGATGTTCAACGCGAACGACGGCCGCGAGCTGGTGGCTTCCATCAAGTGGTTCTTCGGCAGGGGTGAACGGCCCCGGTACGGACGGTATACGTATTGGGAGAAGTTCGACTACTTCGCCGTGTTCTGGGGGATGTTCATCATCGGCTCGACGGGATTGTTCCTGTGGTTCCCGGAACTCTTCACCGTCGTCCTCCCGGGCTGGCTCGTCAACGTGGCGACGATCATCCACAGCGACGAGGCGCTCCTGGCGGTGGCGTTCATCTTCACGATCCACTTCTTCAACACGCACTTCCGCCTGGATAAGTTCCCCATGGACCCGGTGATCTTCACCGGCCGCGTCCCGCTGGAGGAGCTGAAGCGTGACAAGCCCATGGAGTACGAGCGAATGAAGGCGGAAGGGAAGCTCGAGGAACGTCTCGTCGAGCCGCTCCCGCAGGAGTTCGAGACCGCGGCGAAGGTCTTCGGCTTCACCATGCTGGGCATCGGCCTCACCATCGTAGGGCTGATTCTGTACACGATGCTGTTCGGATACCGTTGATCCGGAGCATCCACCCTCAGGCCGGTCGGGCGCGCGGGCTTGATCCGCTTCGCCCGGCCGGCCATGTTCATACAGCCGTTCAGGAAACACCGTGACCGGTCACCTCAAGCGCGTCGGAGCAGGACCATGAAAGTCCATCGCCGGCCGTTCCTTGCGTTCCTCGTCCTCGCCCTGGTCTCTCTGCCTGCCGAAGTGGCGGCGCAGGGCGTTCGCGGAGACATCACTCTGAACTGGGGCTGGCTGCAGCTTCGACCGTTCGTGGTCGATTCGGTCCCGGCTGCGGACGTCGGCGGGACGGGTCTCCAGCGGCAGCTTCCCGATGGAACGGTAGTCACCTGCTCGGACGGCGAGTACTGCCGCTGGTACGAGGACAACGGCGACCGCGAAGACATCACCCCGTTCACGCAGGACCTGCGATTCGCCGGCTGGACCGGCGTTCAGGGACTGTCCTTTCACGCCCAGATGAGGGGCCGGTACGGAAGCGATGATCTTTGGCCTCGCACGGAGCAGAAGTTCGATCTCCTGACCGGGTACCTCAGCTACTCCCGGTCGTCCTACGTGATCAAGGCGGGGCGCCTGTACCGGTCCTCCGGCCTCGGCTACTACAACTTCGACGGCGCTTCCGTCCTGTGGCGCGGGCTCGGCTGGCTGTGGCTCGAGGGCTTCGCCGGGTGGAGTCTGGAGCGGGGCGTGAACGCACCGGTGGACGGAACGCTGATGCAGGAGTCGGACTACCTGGCTCCCGACCGCAACGCCTACCTGTTCGGCGGTGCAGCCACTTTTCGGGCGGGGAAGGTCTTTTCGGGATCCGCCACCTATCAGCGGCAGTTGCGAACGGACGAGCTGGCCCTGTACGGTGAGAGGGCCGCTGTCGACCTGCGGGCGATCGTGGGCAAGTGGGCGTTCGACGGCGCCGCCGCATACGACTTCGCGTACGACAACTTCAACGAGGCCCGGCTGCGAGTCACCACACCGCAGCTATTGGGAATACGATTCGCAGCGCAGGCCCGCCACTACACCCCCTTCTTCGAATACTGGACGATCTGGAGCGCCTTCTCGCCGGTCGGATTCAACGAGGGCCGCCTGACCGGCACCTGGAGCTCCCGGTCTCTCCCGCTTCTGCTCGAGGCCGGCGGCGCGTACAGGGAGTACGAGGACACGGACGTATCGGCGTCGGTCAACACCGTGAAGACGGACGGCTGGAGGGCGTTCGGCCGGGTCTACTGGAGTCCCGAGCAGTGGTACGTGGATGCCCGCTACCGGATCGAGAACGGATTCGGTGGGGCGCGCTATGGGGGAGATCTGGCGATCGGACGCTACCTCGACGAGCGTTCGATTTCGTACGTGGCGCTCCGGGGAACGTCGACCGAGACGCTGTACGAGTTCCGTTCCGGTGAGCGCTACGTCACGGGCGGTGCGATCGAGGGCGCCTACGACCTTCCCGGGGCGAACATGACGCTGAACGCCAGCATCGGCGCTTATCGTATCGAAGACAAGAACCGGCCCCTGGCCGACACATGGACCGAGGGACGCGCCCACGTGGGACTCACCTGGCGCTTCAACACCGGAGGTACCCGATGAGGCGGCTCGCTTACCTGAGCGCCCTCGCTCTCACCATCGGCGCGGGAGCTCTCTTCGCGGCCTCGCGCGGGACGTTCCAGTTTCCGCATCAGAAGCACGCGGCGCTCGCCGGAGGCGGGTGCGAGAGCTGTCACGCTGGAATCTACTCGGGCGAGTCTTCGCTCAACGTGTCGGTGGAGCCGGCGTTCTGCTCCGGATGTCACAACGGGCAGGCGCTTCCCGCCGTCGACTGGCAGGGCTACGCACCGGAAGAGAGCGGCTTGAAGTTCGAGCACGCGACGCACCCGAAGCTCGGCTGTCAGACCTGCCACGGGGTGCCGGACGCCGAGGGCGACATGGCGGTTCAGGCTGCCCGGGCAGAGACCTGCCTGGCCTGTCACGGGAATGGCGCCTCCAATCACTTCGAGGTCGGCGTCAACCCCTGCGAGACCTGTCACTACGACCCCGCTCCCGGTCACACGCCCGAATTCAAGACGGGACACGGCACGGCGGCGGCCGCGGCGCTTCCGACCTGCTCACAGTGCCACCGCGAGACGTTCTGCGTCGACTGCCACGACGGTCCGGTCAACCCGGAATTCCAGTATCATCCGGCCAACTTCGTGGCCCGTCACGGAGCCGAAGCGTGGGCCGAGCCGGTGGAATGCGCCCAGTGTCATTCGCGTGAGGTCTTCTGCCGGGACTGCCACACCAACCAGGCCGTCGCTCAAGACGGCCGCACGGGCGGCGGCTACCACGACGGCATTTCGAACTGGCTCCAACAGCATGGAATGGCGGCTCGCCAGGGCATGGACAGTTGTGTGTCGTGCCACCAGCAGACCGAGTGCCTGGCCTGCCATTCGGCCAAGTCGGGTTGGCGAATCAACCCGCATGGCCCGGACTTCGACCCGCAGCGGGCGGCCGATCGTAGCACCGAGGCCTGCGCGGCCTGTCACACCGGGTACTAGACCTCCCGAGCAGATTCGGGATCTCCGATAGATCGAGGCGAAACGTTCGACCCCGCGGCTGAGCCCGCGGGGTCGAACTCTCGGGATCGTTTGCGCGTCGAGGAGGAACCGACCGTGCAGACCGCTCGCACGACCCGAATTGCAGGCATTCGCGTGCGCATCTTCGCGCTCGCCGCGGCCGCGGCGGGCGGCTTCTTCCATGCCTCCCAGTTGCCGGCCCAGAGAGCGCCGGCCCCGACCCAGAACGCGCTGGCGGGGGCGGCCGTCTTCGGCGAGAAGGGGTGCGTTCGCTGTCACTCGATCAGCGGCGGCGGTGGATCGATCGGTCCCGATCTCTCGAGCGACGCCGGTCGTCCGTTCCCGGATCTCACCGCGGCGATGTGGAATCACATCCCGGACATGAGTCGTCGGATGGACGAGCTGCAGATCGAGAGACCCTATCTTACGGCGAGGGAGGCCGGCGACCTGTTCGCCTACGTGTACACGCTCGGCTATTTCGCCGGGGAGGGAAGCGCCGAGCGAGGGGCATCGATCTTCGTCGAAGCCCGGTGCATCGCATGTCACCAGGTGGACGGCAAGGGCGGAGTGATCGGCCCGGTGCTGGACCGCGTGGGCGACACGGGCGCTCCGATCGAGATCGCCGCCGCGATGTGGAACCACGCCCCCGCCATGGCACGCGAAGCCGAAAGCCGGGGAATTCGAAGGCCCCGGCTGACGGGTGAGGATCTCACCGATCTGCTCGCGTTCCTGCGAGAGGATTCGGAGGTCACGCCGAGCGACAACCTGGTCGTATTGCCGGGCAGTCCCGATTCCGGACGTGAGATCCTGACGGAACGGAAATGCGTTCTGTGTCACGGGGCTCCGGGAGCCGGCGGCGGCTCCGCACCCGACCTCGCAGCCGTCAGCCGAGGGATCAGCCTCATCGACTTCGTGGCGCTGATGTGGGCCAAGACGCCGCCGATGATCGATGCGCTCGAGAGCCGCGGAATCGAGTTCCCCCGGCTGGGTGCGGGCGATTTCGCCGACATCGTCGCCTATCTCTACGCCACCAACTACTTCGCCGATGCGGGTCGGGCGGATCGCGGAGCCTACCTTCTCGAGAACAAGGGGTGCGCCGCCTGTCATGACCTCCGGGGACTGGCCGCGACGGCGGGCCTGGATCACCCGGCTTCCGTCACGGCG